>NZ_JBSFNS010000173.1:0-12291 GCF_053587275.1 Amycolatopsis sp. NPDC003676 | reverse complement strand
ACGTAGATGGTGGTTTTATAGGCGGGAAAGATGCCTTGACAAGCACCCCCAGACCGCAGGGACGCTTCGTATCGGGGTGCGGGGGTGGGGCTGGGTGCCTCGAACGTGGGTGCAGCGGTGCGGTTTTAGGTACGTGAGGGGAACCCTGAGGGAATCTGATTCCCTCAGGGTTCCCCTCACGTACTTCTGGTCAGGGTTGGGGGCCGATTCGGCTTACTGCCAGTGCGCCTAGTTGGGTGCCTGCGCGTAGTACGTCCACTGTGGACTTTCCGGCCAGCCAGGTGGTGAGGACGCCTGCGTCGAAGGCGTCGCCTGCGCCGGTCGAGTCCACGCAGGTTGTTTCTACTGCGGGGACTGACGCGACGCCGGTTGCGTCGATCCAGCTTGCGCCGGCTAGGCCTGCGGTGACTACTACTGCGCCGACCGTGTCGAGGAGTTCGGTGGCGGAGGACGGGTCTGCTGAGCCGGTTAGGGCGACTAGTTCCTCGGTGTTCGGCATGAGGAGGTCGGTGCCGCGTACGTCGTCCAGGAAGGCGGCTGGGTCGTGGATGTGGGCGGCTGCTTGGGGGTCTACCGAGGTGGTCAGGCCCGCCTCCTTCGCGGCGGCTAGTGCGGCTAGGCCTGCGGGGCGGGACGACGGGTCCAGCAGGACATAGCCGGACAGGTGCAGGTGGGTGGAGCCGGTCAGCGAATCGGGCGTGACGTCTTCGGGGGCGAAGCGTTTGTTCGCGCCTCGGTCGGCGAGCATGCTGCGTTGGCCTTCGCCGTCTACCAGGACGACTACGCAGCAGGTCGGAGCTTCCGGGTCCGTAGCGAAGGCGCAGCGGACGCCTGCGGCTTCCAGTTCCGCCTTGATCAGGCGGCCGCCGGAGTCATCGCCGATTCGGGCTACCAGGGTGGTTTCCGCGCCTAGGGAACGCAGCCACAGGGCGGTGTTCGCTCCCGCACCGCCGCCGGTGAAGCGGATTGCTGCTCTTGCGTCGCCGCCGTGGGGGAGGGGCTGGTCGTGTCGGGCGACTACGTCCAGGCCTGCATCGCCTACTACTACGATTCCGGTCACGACAGGGCCACCGCTACTTCGGTCGCCAGTTTGGCGTTGGACAGCACCAGCGCTTCGTTCGCGTCGATGCTGACGCCTTCGCTGGCGGTGTGGAAATGCTCCAGCAGCACGGGAGTCACGTCTGCGCCGTGTACGTCGCCGTCGGCCAGTTTCGCCAAGCCTTCCTGCAGCAGGCGATCGTGCAGGGCACGGTCCATTTCGGACTCTGCGGGGATTGGGTTTGTCAGCAGTACGCCGGAATTCGCGTAGCGGCGGTGGGCGGCGATTACTGCGGCGGCTTGTTTCGCGTCCTCTACGCGCCAGCCGACGGGGTGGCCGGAGGAGCGGAGGTAGAAAGCCGGGAAGTCGTCGGTGCGGTAGCCGAGGACTGGGACCGAGTTCGTTTCCAGGACCTCGAGGGTGGCGGGGATGTCCAGGACCGATTTCACGCCGGAGCACACGACCACGGTGGGCACCTTCGCGAGGACGCCGAGGTCTGCCGAGACGTCCCAGCTCTGTGCCGCGCCCAGGTGCACGCCGCCTAGGCCGCCGGTCGCGAAGACGCCGATTCCGGCTGCTGCGGCGAGGGCGGAGGTGCCCGCGACCGTCGTCGCGCCGGAGCGGCCCAGGCCGACGGCGGGGCCGAGGTCGCGCAGGGACAGCTTGTCCAGGTTGGCGTCCGAGGCGCAGACGCGCTCCAACTCGGCGGGGGAGAGGCCGATGACTGGCCGTCCGTCCAGTACGGCGATGGTGGCCGGAACGGCGCCGCCGTCTCGTACGGTTTGCTCGATTCGGCGGCCGACGTCGAGGTTCCGTCCGTACGGGAGGCCGTGCGAGAGGATCGTGCTCTCAAGGGCGACGACGGGGCGACCGTCGCGCAGCGCCGAGGCGACTTCCTCGTGGACGAACAGGGGAGTGGTCTGGGTGGTCACGACCGGACATCATCTGTGATCGTCGCGTGCGCTGCGGCATCGGGTCAGCTCTGCCTGCAGATTTCGTCGCGCGGCGGTCTCCCAGCGTGAGCGGGCGGTTTCGGTGAGGTACAGCGTGGGCCGCGCGAGGAGGTTTTCTAGGACGGCGGCGCGGCCGGTTGCCCAGGCGTCGTCGGGGTAGCGCGCGTACTCCTGGCGCACGTTGTCCACGTACGCGGCGTACACGGCAGGCGGTGCGCCGAGGATGGCTAGGTCGGCGTCGAGGAGGGCTGCTGCGGCGAAGTCGCCTTCGGGTGCTTCGTTGGCGGCGGTGGCGAGTATGAGTGCTTCGGCCTGGTTGCTGTGCGCGTCAGCAACCCCTGCGCGAGTAAGCCAGCGACGCAGCCATTCGGCGCTGCGCTGTTCGTCTTGGCCAGGTACGGCGTCGTAGACCACGTCGTGTGCCCACGCGGCGAGGACGACGACGGCGCGTTCGTGGAACGGCAGGTCGGCCGCTAGCTGCTCCGAGTCGTGCGCGACGGCGGTGGCGTGGGCGAGGTCGTGGTAGCGGCGGTGCGGTTCGGTGTAGCGCGTTTCGAGGTCGGCCCAGGCGTCGTGGCCGACGTGGTGGTCGCCGCCGAGGCGGGTCAGCGCGCTGTGCCACCGGGGTGCGGACTCGTGCGGCATCCGGGCTCCTGAGGGGTCCCATGGCAGGTCAGGCGAGCCTAGCCAGGCATTACCGCGGGCGCGGCGCTGAGGCATGATGGTGGGGTGAGCACCGAAACGCTGACCAAGCCGGAGACCGACAGCACCGAGTCGACCGACGACGACTCGCCGAAGATGTTCCACTACGTGCGCAAGAACAAGATCGCCGAGAGCGCGGTCATGGGCACGCACGTCGTGGCGCTCTGCGGCGAGGTCTTCCCGGTCACGAAGTCGCCTAAGCCGGGGTCCCCGGTCTGCCCCAAGTGCAAGAAGATCTACGAGGGCCTCCGTCCCGGCGGCGACGACTGACCGTTTCCCGCGCGTCCCGGTGCGCGGGAACAAAGGTGAAAATCCTTCACTCGGTGGCTGTGCACCCGGGGAGGAACTGGTAGACCTGCGTCCGGCCAGTCGCCTCCCCGCAGGAGTGTCCCCGCATGCGCGCAACCGGGATCGTGCTTTCCCTCGTCGTCCTGCTGTCCGCCTTCAGCGCCGTCGCGGCGGGCGCCGCGAACGCGGTGACCGGGTGGACCACCGTCGGCTCAGACCGCGCCCGTCCGCTTGATGAAAGCCAGGGCCTCGCCACGGTCGAGCGTTCGTCGGGCACGAGCATCCGCTACACCGGCATCGGCACGGTCGACCCAGGTCTGGCCGCGAAGGGCTGGAACCACATCGGCGACCCGGGGTCCGCGAAGGGCTGGTACGTCGAGCCCTATCAGCGTGACGACCGCGGCGCGAAGCTCTTCCGCGTCGAGGCCCCGGACGGCTCCCGCGCCGATTACCAGCACGCGCTGGAATCATGGGAGGCCAACAACAATTCGTTCGCCGCGGTGTCGCCCGACGCGCGCTGGCTGGTGTCCGGCGAGTGGGGCACGATGGACCGGCTGCTCGTCTACCCGATGCCCGGCGTCGCGGCCACCGACCCCGGCCAGAACCTCCCGTACGCCTCGGCGATCCGGCTCGACCACCCGGTGCGCGACGTCCAGGGCTGCGATTTCGTCTCCGCCACCCGGATGATGTGCTCGTCGGACGACCCGGACGGCAGCCTCTTCGGCACCACCAAACCGTTGCTGCAGGTCGATCTCTCCGGCCCCGTCTCCGGTTCCGACGTCACCGGGCACGTCACCTCGCTCGGCCAGCTTCCGCTGCAAAGCGGCTGCGGCGGCAACTTCGAGGTCGAGGGCATCGACTACGACGAGCGCGACGGCACCCTGCGCGTGGTCGTGATGTCGCCGAGCGTCTGCATCGCCTTCGACAGCAAGACGTGGCGGTTCCGCCAGGGCTGACCCCTGTGCTCAGCCTTGCTGCGGACGGCGCTGGCGCGGTTCCGGGCCGGGAGACGGCTCGGAACCGGCGCGTTCCCCGGCCGCCCGCTCGGGCCCCGGGAGCTGCACGGTCTCCGATCCGGAGTGGTTCACCTCGGCGCCGTTCGATTCCTCGTGGCTTTCTTCGGAGTTTTCGGGATGCCGTTTCGGCCGGCGCAACGGCATCGTCGTGCGATCCCACAGCTTGCGGCCCTCCTCGGCCCGCATCCGCTCGGTCGCGCGTTCCATCTCCAGCCGCCGCCATTTGCGCCGCTGCCGCCGGGTCGCCTTCGCGGGCCACAGCTCCTGGATCGCGCTGTTGAAATACGCGCCGCCGACCACAGCGAGTCCGATGAAGAACATCAGCAGCAGGAACGCGATCGGCGCGGCCAGCGCGCCGTAGGTGTAGCCGGTTTTGGTGATCCAGTTCAGGTAGATCCGCAGCCCGATGCTCGACACCAGGAACACCACGCCGGCGAGCATCGCGCCCGGCAGCCCTCGGTGCCACGGCAGCCGGCGCGGCAGCGCGAGCTTGTACAGCGTCGTCAGCGCGAGCGCGATCATCACGCCCAGCACCGGGTAGTAGAGCGTGCCGACCCAGGACGAGACCGTCGGCCGCCAGTCGACCGGGAAGAACTCCGGCAGCAGGTCCGGCCCGATCGCCAGCAGCGGCAGCCCGATCACGAGCCCGATCAGCGCGCACAGGTACAGCAGCAGCGCGAAAATCCGCTGCCACACCTCGTTGCGCACCCCGTACTGGTCGTGCGCGACGGTGATCGCGTCGACGAACGACGACATCGCCGACGACCCCGCCCACAGCGAGATGACGAAGCCCACGGACACGATCTCGCCCTTGCCCACGGTGAGGATGCTGTTCACCGTCGGTTCGATGATCTCCTGCACCGCGTTCGCGCTGAAGATGGTGTGGCTGAAGGTGATGATCCGGTCGTGCACCGCGGTGACCACGTTCTGGCCGAACCACTCGCCGATGAACCCGACGCTGCCGAGCAGCCCGAGCAGCAGCGGCGGAAGCGACAGCGTCTGCCAGAAGGCCGCCTCGGCGGCCTCGGAGAAGATGTTGCCCTCCCACGCTTTCGCGAGGGTGCGGGTGAACAGCCGCCACGGTCCCCTGCGCACGGTCTTCTCCGGCACGCTCTTCTTCGGCACTGCCTCGCCGTCCGGCTCTGCCTCGCCGGCGTCCGGTGTCACCTCGCCCATGGTGTGTCCCAGCATGGTCCATGCGCGCGGTTTTGGCTCGTCACCCCCGCCGAGAGGGGGCGTGTCGGAGGACACCACCCGTGGCGGTGCCCGGCGCCCGCGGGCGCGGAAGGTAAGCTGGCCGACGTGCCCTCATCGCGGCGCCCGGCGGCGAAGCCGGTGCCACAGTGGGGGTTTTCGCACGTCACGGCCGCGCCGAGCGGCCCGAGGAGGGGGTGAACCGAGTTTTGTCCGAGACGACCCAGCCGGTCCTCGGGGCGCCGCCCGCAGAGAAGGACTCCACCGCGCGCCCGCTGCGCGCCTGGCAGCGCCGAGCGCTCACGAAGTACCTGTCGAGCCGGCCGAAGGACTTCCTCGCGGTCGCGACGCCGGGCGCGGGCAAGACCGTCTTCGGCCTCCGGATCGCCGCCGAACTGCTGTCGGACCGCACCGTCGAGGCCGTCACGATCGTCACCCCCACCGAACACCTGAAGCACCAGTGGGCGTCCGCGGCCGCGGCGGCGGGCATCCCGATCGACTCGAACTTCCGCAACACCACCGGCGTCACGTCGTCGGACTACCGCGGCGTCGCGGTCACCTACGCGCAGGTCGCCGCGCACCCCACGCTGCACCGGGTGCGCACGGAGAACCGCAAGACCCTGGTGATCCTCGACGAGATCCACCACGCGGGCGACGCGAAGTCCTGGGGCGACGCGACCAGCGAGGCGTTCACGCCCGCGGTGCGCCGTCTCGCGCTCACCGGGACGCCGTTCCGCAGCGACGACTCGCCGATCCCGTTCGTCACCTACGAACCGGACGGCGGCGGGTTCCAGCGCAGCAAAGCCGACCATTCCTACGGCTACTCCGACGCGCTCGCCGACGGCGTGGTCCGGCCGGTCGTCTTCCTCGCCTACTCGGGTGAGGCGTCGTGGCGCACGAGCGCGGGCGAGGAGTTCACCGCGCGGCTGGGCGAGCCGCTCACCGCGGAGCAGAACGCGCGCGCCTGGCGCACGGCGCTCGACCCGGCGGGCGAATGGATCCCGGCGGTGCTGCAGGCCGCCGACACGCGGCTCAGCCAGGTGCGCCAAGGCATCCCGGACGCGGGCGGCCTGGTCATCGCCACCGACCAGGACACCGCGCGCGCCTACGCCAAGATCCTGGAGCGGATCTGCGGCGAAACGCCGACGCTGGTGCTGTCCGACGACCCGAAGGCGTCCGGGCGGATCAAGGAGTTCTCCGAGACCAAGGAACGCTGGATCGTCGCGGTCCGGATGGTGTCCGAGGGCGTCGACGTCCCGCGGCTGGCCGTCGGCGTGTACGCGACCAGCGCGTCCACCCCGCTGTTCTTCGCGCAGGCCATCGGCCGCTACGTGCGGGCCCGGAAAAAGGGCGAGACGGCGAGCATCTTCCTGCCGAGCGTCCCGGTGCTGCTGGAGCTGGCGAGCGAGCTGGAAGCGCAGCGCGACCACGTGCTCGGCAAGCCGCACCGGGAGAAGGAAGGCTGGGACGACGAGCTGCTCGCCCAGGCCAACCGCACCGAGGACGAACCGGGCGAGGAGGAGAAGGCGTTCACCTCGCTGCACGCCTCGGCCGAGCTCGACCAGGTCATCTACGACGGCAACTCGTTCGGCACCGCGGTCTTCTCCGGCTCCGACGAGGAGCAGGAATACCTCGGCCTTCCCGGGCTGCTGGAGCCGGACCAGGTCCGCGCGCTGCTGCGCAAGCGGCAGGAAGAGCAGATCACCGACGAGAAGCGGCGCAAGCCGAAGACCGAGGAACCGGCCGCGCCGCCGGTCCGGTCGCAGTCGGTGAGCGAACGGCTCGGCGCGCTGCGCAAGGAGCTCAACGCGCTGGTCGGCGTGTACCACCACCGCACGAAGAAACCGCACGGCGCGATCCACAACGAACTGCGCCGCCAGTGCGGCGGCCCGCCCACCGCGATGGCGACGGTGGAGCAGCTCGAAGAGCGGATCGTCACGCTGCGCTCCTGGTAGCCCAGCGGGATTCCCGCGCGTGTTCCCGTCCTCGGGAGCACGCTCCTTGACCTGGTAGAACCGCGTGTCCGGTTCGGCCAGGGCGCCCGATCGGGCACTCCTGCCCTCTCGACCGGACAAGACCGGACAACTTCTCGTTACGCTCGGTACGTGGCCGAGGTCACTCCGTCAGCCGAGCCGCCAGATGAGGGCCGTGTTGCCGAACTGTGTCCATTTGGTGTCGGTTACTCGATCCCGGCATCTTCCCCAGAGCCACTCGGCGGCATATGTTGTCGGCCACAACATATCTGCGACGGTGCACCGGGGACCTTCTCCGATCACCCCGCGAGCATGATCGGAGAAGGAACGAGGATGCGCACCAGAACCCTTACCCTCCTCGCCGCGACGGTGAGCGCCGGCCTGGCGCTTTCGGCGTGCGGCGCCAACAGCGCGGGCTCCGGCAACTCGGGGGACAGCAAGAGCTCCGCCTCCGCCCCGGCGGGCGGCGGCGCCAGCGGCAAGGTCGGCGTGATCCTGCCGGAGACCGCCACTTCGGCCCGGTGGGAAGCCTTCGACAAGCCGATGCTGCAGGCCGCGCTCTCCGCGCAGGGCTTCAGCGCCGACATCCAGAACGCCCAGGGCGACAACCAGAAGTTCTCCACCCTCGCCGACGGCTTCATCAGCTCGGGCGTCAAGGTGCTGATCATCGCCCCGTCCGACCCCGCGGTCGGCGCGGCGATCGAGGCCAAGGCCAAGAACGCGGGCATCCCGGTCATCGACTACGACCGCCCGAGCCTCGGCGGTTCGGCCGGCTACTACGTCTCGTTCGACAACGAGAAGGTCGGCGAGATCCAGGCGCAGGGTCTGGCGGACGCGCTGAAGAGCAAGCCGGGAGCCAACGTCGTCCAGATCGAGGGCGCGCCGACGGACAACAACGCGACGCTGTTCGCCAACGGGCACGACAAGGTCCTCAAGCCGCTGTACGACTCCAAGGCGCTGAACCTCGTGCAGAAGCAGGCCATCGACAACTGGGACGCCCAGGTCGGCGGCACGACCTTCGAGCAGATCTTCACCCGCGTCAACGGCAAGGTCGACGGCGTCGTGGCGGCGAACGACGAGCTGGCCGGCGCGGTGATCACCGTGCTGAAGAAGAACGGGCTCAACGGGAAGGTCCCGGTCACCGGCCAGGACGCGACCCCGGCCGGCCTGCAGGCGATCCTGCGCGGCGACCAGACGCTGACGATCTTCAAGCCGATCAAGGAAGAGGCGGAGAACACCGCGAAGCTCGCGGCCGCGCTGGCCAAGGGCGACACGGCCGCCGCGGACGCGATCGCCACCGGCAAGCTGCACGACCCGAAGAACAACCGCGACCTGAAGTCGGTGCTGCTGCAGCCGCAGCTGATCACGATCAAGGACATCAAGACCGTGGTCCAGCAGGGCTACGTCAAGGCGTCCGACATCTGCACCGGCGACCTCGCCGCCAAGTGCACCGAAAACGGCATCTCCTGACGCCGTAGCACCTCCCCGCCAAGAGCAGCCGGGCCGGGACGCGTTCCCCCGACACGCGTTCCGGCCCGGCATCCACGCGAGAGACAAGCGAATCCCATGAGCGAGCCCATTCTCGACATCACTGGCCTGAACAAGAGCTTCGGCCCGGTCCACGTCCTGCACGACGTGGACTTCGCCGTGCGGGCGGGCGAAGTGACCGCGCTCGTCGGCGACAACGGGGCCGGCAAGTCCACTTTGGTCAAATGCATCGCGGGCATTCACCCGTACGACACCGGATCCGTCCGGTTCAACGGCGCGGACGCGCACATCCGCGGCCCCAAGGACGCGGCCGAACTCGGCATCGAGGTCGTGTACCAGGACCTCGCGCTGGCCGACAACCTCGACATCGTGCAGAACATGTTCCTCGGCCGCGAGCGCGGCAGCAGCTGGCTGCTCGACGAGGCCAGCATGGAGAAGGCCGCGCGCGAGACGCTGGCGTCGCTGGGCGTGCGCACGGTGAAATCGGTCCGCACCCCGGTTTCCTCGCTGTCCGGCGGGCAGCGCCAGACCGTCGCGATCGCGAAATCCGTGCTGTGGAACAGCAAAGTGGTCATCCTCGACGAGCCGACCGCCGCGCTCGGCGTCGCGCAGACCAAGCAGGTGCTCGACCTGGTCCGCAGGCTGGCCGAACAGGGCCTCGGCGTGGTGCTGATCAGCCACAACATGGCCGACGTGTTCGAGGTCGCGGACCGGATCGCGGTGCTCTACCTCGGCCGGCTCGTCGCGGACGTCCAGACCAAGGACGTGACGCACAGCCAGGTCGTCGAACTCATCACCGCGGGCCGATCGGGCGACCTCGGCCTGGCCCGTCCCGAAGCTGTCGCGCTGTGAGCGAGAAAGAACCTGCCATGACCGAAACTTCCGAGAAGCCGCAGACTCCGGACGCGCCCACCGGGGCGATCGCCGACTTCGGCATCGACACCACCTCGATGTCCACCGGCGAGGCGATCAAGGACTACTTCGCGCGGATGAAGGACGGGCAGCTCGGCTCGATTCCCGCCGTGCTCGGCGTGATCGTGCTCGCCGTCCTGTTCAGCGCGCTGTCCGGCGACTTCTTCACGCTGCAGAACATCGCCAACCTGCTGGAGCAGGGCGCGGGCCAGACCATCATCGCGATGGGCATCGTGTTCGTGCTGCTGCTGGGCGAGATCGACCTGTCCGCGGGCACCGCTTCCGGCGTCTGCGCGTCGCTGATGGCGCTGCACTACGTCCACAATGGAAACTTGCTGGGTTCCATGGGAACCGGCGTCTTCATCACGTTCATCGCGGTGCTCGTGCTCGCGGTGGTGCTCGCGCTGCTGCAGAAGATCTGGGCCGGGGCGGCGGTTTCGCTGGTCGGCATCGTGGTGATCCTGGTCGGCGCGCCGGTCAACGCGTGGGTCGAAATGCTCATCGCGGTCTGCACCGGCACCGCGATCGGCTGCATCACCGGTTTCCTGGTGTCGAAGATCGGGATGCCGTCCTTCGTCGTCACGCTGGCGCTGTTCATCGTGTGGCAGGGCGTGATCCTGCAGTTCGTCGGCGAAGGCGGCACGCTGCCGATCAGCACGAGCGACACGCTCAACGCAGTAGCCAACGGCAACCTCTCGGTCGCCAGCAGCTGGGTGCTGTTCGTGGTCGCGGCGGGCGGATACGCGGTGCTCGCGCTCGGCCAGCACTTCTCGCGGCTGAAGCGCGGGCTGGTGGTCCAGCCGACGCCGATCGTGCTGGCGAAGGTCGGCGCCATCGCGGTCGTCGCGGCGGTCGCGACCTACCTGCTCACCATCAACCGGGCGTCGAACGACCTCGTCGTGATCGCGGGCGTGCCGTACGTGGTGCCGATCGTCCTGGCGCTGCTGGTGGCGGGCACCTACGTGCTCAACCGCACCAAGTACGGCCGGCACCTGTACGCGGTGGGCGGCAACAAGGAAGCCGCCCGCCGGGCCGGCATCAACGTGCCGAAGCTGCGCACCAGCGTGTTCGTGATCAGCTCGTCGTTCGCGGCGATCGGCGCGATCGTGTACTCGTCGAAGGTCGGCTCCGTCAGCGGCCAGTCCGGCGGCCTGAACACGCTGCTGTTCGCCGTCGGAGCCGCGGTCATCGGCGGCACCTCGCTGTTCGGCGGCAAGGGCCGGATCATGGACGCGGTCATCGGCGGCGCGGTGCTGGCGATCGTGAACAACGGGCTCGGCCTGCTCCAGCAGAAGGCCGCGGTGGTCAACATCATCACCGGTCTGGTCCTTTTGCTGGCCGCGACCGTCGACGCGCTCTCGCGACGGCGGGCTGAGGCATCGGCTCGCTGAGGGCTGATGGGAAGATGACGCGGTGAGCAGCCCGCCCGTCGCCCGCCCGGACGAGGTGCGCCGGCACAACCGCACGACCCTGTTGCGCCTGCTGCACGTCGGCGGGCCCAGTACGCGGGCTGCGCTGGCCACCGAACTGGGGCTCAACCGGAGCACCATCAAGACCCTCGTCGACGGCCTCGCCGAGGCGGGAGTGGTCGAGGAGAAAGTGCCGAGGCCGGGACGAGGGGCGGGCCGCCCCTCGCTCCTGGTCCTGCCGCAGCCGCACGCCGCGGTGGTGCTCGCAGTCGACCTGCAGGTCGAGCACGTGGCGATCGCGCTGGTCGGGCTCGGCGGGCAGATTCTCGGGCGCAACAGCTGGAATCTGCACGCCCGGACGCGGACCGCGGACGAGGTCATCACGCACGTGATCGAGTCGACCCGGGTGCTGGCCGGAGATCTCGGCGTGGAGCCGGTGGCGGTCGGCGTGTCGGTGCCCGGAGTGGTCCGGCGGGCGGACGGGCTGGTGCACGAGGCACCGAACCTGCGGTGGACCGATGTGGCCCTCGGGGACCGGCTGTCCGCGGTGCTGCGGATCCCGGTGCTGGTGGCCAATGACGCCGAGCTGGGAGCGGTTGCCGAGCATCTGCGCGGGGCGGCCCGGGGGTCTTCGGATTCGGTCTACGTGTCCGCGGATGTCGGCGTGGGCGGCGGGGTGATTTCGCAGGGGTCGTCGCTTCGTGGGGGAGCGGGGTACGTCGGCGAGATCGGGCATATGGCGATCCGGCCTGGCGGGCGGGCTTGTTATTGCGGGAGCCGCGGGTGCTGGGAGACCGAGATCGGCGAGGCGGCGTTGTGCCGGGCGTTGGGGCTGCCTGAGGACACTCCCCGGGGCGCGATTCTCGTTGAGCTGCGTGAGCTGGGGTCGGATGCTGACTCGGCTGCTGCTCGGCTCGAGGAGTACGCGGAGTGGCTCACGTTGGGGTTGGTCAACGTGGTCAACCTGCTCGGGCCTGAGCTGGTGGTGCTGGGCGACTTGCTGACGGTGCTGCCGGAGTCGGTGATCCGGGCTGTCGCCGAGGAGGTTCGGCGGAGGAGTCTGGTTTCGCGGGCTGTCGGGGGGACTCGGATTGTCAGCTCGGCGTTGGGGGCGGATGTGAAGCTGCTGGGGGCGGCTGAGGTGGCGTTCGAGGTGGTTCTGGACACGGTTTGAGGCTTCTTTCCCTGTGGCGTTGCACGCCACAGGGAGGTTGCGGGTGGGCGTCCGGCGAAGGCGAGGACGACCGCGTCCGGCGACAGGTTCAGCTCGCGGCGCGCGTCCACCTGCGAGCCGGGCGTGAACCGTTCGAGGTCGAC
>NZ_JBSFNS010000172.1:0-12387 GCF_053587275.1 Amycolatopsis sp. NPDC003676 | reverse complement strand
TGCTGGGCGCGCGCGAGAAGCCGACCAAGGTCGACACGATGATCATGCCGCCGCAGGCGCACGGCGTGAAGGTGATCTCGATCGGCATGTTCACGCCGGGCAACACCCCCGTCGTGTGGCGCGGCCCGATGCTGCACCGCGCGCTGCAGCAGTTCCTGGCCGACGTGTTCTGGGGCGACCTGGACATCCTGCTGCTGGACCTGCCGCCGGGCACCGGCGACATCGCGATTTCGGTGGCGCAGCTGATCCCGAACGCGGAAATCCTCGTGGTGACCACGCCGCAGCAGGCCGCCGCCGAGGTGGCCGAGCGCGCGGGCGCGATCGCGATGCAGACGAGGCAGCGCGTCGCGGGCGTGATCGAGAACATGTCGTGGCTGGAAACCCCGACCGGCGAACGGATCGAGGTCTTCGGCGCGGGCGGCGGCCAGACGGTCGCGGATTCGCTGTCGAAGTCGGTGGGTTCGACAGTGCCGCTGCTGGGCCAGGTCCCGCTGGACCCGCGCCTGCGCGAACAGGGCGACGAGGGCACCCCCATCGTGCTGTCCGATCCGGAGGCCCCGGCGTCGCTGGTGCTGAAGGACGCGGCGAAGCAGCTGTCGGTCCGGGCGCGCGGGTTGGCCGGGATGATGCTGAACGTGAGCCCGGCCGGTCGCTGATTATTTGGACAGAAGAAGAGGCGTGCACCCTTTCGCGGGTGCACGCCTCTTTTTGTTGCCTTTAGGAGGCGTGCACGGTCACCAGGAGGGCGCCGGACTCGCGGAGCGTCACCTTGGTGTCGCCCGGCTTCGTCACTGTCCAGTCGATGTCCTCGGGCTTCTTCGAGGACACGTCGCCCGACTTGTCCGGCTGGTCCTGGACGTCGATGTTCTGCGGCTGGTCGGACGACACGATGATCTTCACCTTGTTGCCGACCTTGACGTCGACGACCCCGGCCGGCGGCGTGACCTTCCCGCCCTGGAAGGCGACGGTGACCAGCACATCGACGCCCGCCTCGCCGGTCTGCGCGCCGCGCTTGACGTTCGGCTGCTCACCGGTGGCACTGCCGTTCCCGGGAGCGCTCGCCTGGCTGCTGGCCGGAGCCGACGAGGACGGCATCGCCGGGGCAGGCACCGAAGTGTAGGTGGCGGGCGCCTTGGTGCTGGGCTCGTCGTCGGCACTGCACCCGGCGACGGCGAAGGCGGCCGCAGCGATCGTTCCGGCCAGCGCAGCCGCACGGCGTGACATATCGGGAACCTCCAGGGTCGGTTGAGCTGATGCTCCTGAGGCTACCCAGCCTGATCAGCGCGTCGCGCGTCGGCTTGGCCCACCGGGATCGCCGCGTACCTCGCTGGTCAGGTGGCGTCCGGATCGACCGGCGGACGCTCGCCCGGCTTCAACGGCTCCGGCTGCGGGAGCGCGGTCTGCGGCTTGATCGTCGGCACCCCGTTGGACCCGTTCCCGTTCCCGTTGCCGTTCAACCCCAGCGGATCCGCTTCGCGTCGAGATTGCGCAGGCTACGCAGGTCTTCGAGAGGTTTGCGCAGGTCGCGCAGTCGCGAACCGGGCGTGAGTGGCGATCACGGTTCTCACCGGGATCGCCGCGCACGAAGGATCAGGTGGCGTCCGGATCGACCGGCGGACGCTCGCCCGGCTTCAACGGCTCCGGCTGCGGGAGCGCGGTCTGCGGCTTGATCGTCGGCGCCCCACTCGACCCGTTCCCGTTCCCGTTGGAACCGTTGAGGTCGTTCTTGAACCCGTTCAACCCCAGCGGATCCGAGTCCCCGTCGAACAAATGCTGCGTCACAACCCGCTTCGGATCCAGGTTGCGCAGGCCGCGCAGGTCTTCGAGGGGTTTGCGCAGCTGGTCGAATTCCGGGCCCATCTCCTCGCGCAGCTGCTCGCGCGCGCCGGTCGCGAAGTCGCGGGCCTTGCGGACGCTCTTCGCCATCCAGGCCGCCGCTTCGGGCAGCCGTTCGGGCCCGAGGATGAAAAGCCCCGCGATGATGAGCACGAGGATCTCGCCCCAGCCGACACTGTCGAACACCCGTGAACCTCCGCTCGGTGCTGCCCCGCCCAAGACTACCCGGGCCGTTTCGCGTCCCGGCAGGCCCGAACGTCGCACGGCAGCTACTGTGCCGATCGTTACTAACCCGGCCACAGCCACGGCCGAATGACTTTCGTAGCGACGGTTACGTGCCACACGGGGGGGTCGGCCTACTTTTGGCCGGATTAGTAAGAACGGGTGTCAGTCCGATCCGAGCGTGACGTCCACCACCAGCAGCGCGCCGTCGCGGGCCAGTTGCACCGGGACCACCTGGCCCGGGTCGTGGCTGCGCACCGCGACGGTCAGCTCGGCGGAGTCGCGCACGACGTGGTCGCCGATCTTGGTGATCACGTCGCCTTCCTTGATCCCCGCGCCCGCGGCCGGACCGCCCGGGGCGACGTTGCGGACCTGCGCGCCCATCGTCGACGATCCGGCGACCGTCGAGGCCGCGTTGATCCCGATGTCGGCGTGCTTGACCTTGCCGTCCTTGATCAGCGCCTTGGCGATCTTTATGGCGTAGTCGCTGGGAATGGCGAACCCGATGCCGATGCTGCCGCCGTCGGAGCTGGACGAGCGGATCGCGGAGTTGATGCCGACCAGCGCGCCCCTCGAGTCGACGAGCGCCCCGCCCGAGTTGCCGTGGTTGATCGCGGCGTCGGTCTGGATGGCGGAGTAGGTGACCGGAGCCGCCCCGTTGTCGCCGCCCGCGGTGACCGGCCGGTCGAGCGCGCTGACGATGCCCGAGGTGATCGAGTTCTGCAGCGCCAGCGGCGACCCGACCGCGATCACCGCGTCCCCGACCTGCAGATCGGACGATTTGCCGACCTGCATCACGACCGGATTCGTGACATTGACCTTCACCACGGCGAGGTCGGTTTTCTGATCCGCGCCAACGATCTTGGCCTCGGTGCGGGTCCCGTCGTTGAACACCGCCGTGATCTTCGTAGCCGCGTCCCCCACCGCAGTCGCGACCACGTGCTCGTTCGTGAGGATGTACCCCTGCGGATCAATCACCACGCCGGAACCCTGCTCGCCGCTGTCCGCACCAGGCTTGACCACCTCGAGCGAAACCACCGCGGGCGCCACCCGCCGCGCGATGTCCGCGAGCGACCCCGGCGGCCGCTCCTTGGCCGCATCCGCCTCGGAAATCGTGGCGCTGCCGGTCAACGAGGACCCGGTGTCCCCGACCCACCAGCCGACCAGCCCGCCGACCGCGCCGATCAACAACGCGACGACCCCCAGCAACGCCAACGCCTTCGGCTGTACTCGCCGCCCGAACAACACCTCAGGCAAGCTCAACTGCGCACCGCTGGGCAGCTTCGGCTTCTCACCCTCGTCTTCGTCCGGGACCACCGCAGGCCCCGCCAGCACGGCCCCAGCCGCCGGATCCCGCCAAGGATCGCTGGTGTCAGTCCACAACGGATCT
Organism: Amycolatopsis sp. NPDC003676; assembly: GCF_053587275.1. Classification (NCBI taxonomy): domain Bacteria; kingdom Bacillati; phylum Actinomycetota; class Actinomycetes; order Pseudonocardiales; family Pseudonocardiaceae; genus Amycolatopsis; species Amycolatopsis sp. NPDC003676. The sequence goes on along the minus strand of NZ_JBSFNS010000172.1, from coordinate 8,939 downwards.
TCCGCGGCGCCATTCTCCCCAGCCGCCTCGAGCGGCCGCTGCAACCGCACCCCCTCGGCCCCCGCAGGCCTACTGAACGCCTCGGCGAGAGATTCGGGCGTCGGCGGCGCGAGACTGAGCTTCTGCTGCCCATTCCCGTTGGGCGGCGGGGTGTAAAGCTTGTCGAACGCCCCCTCGACCCCGTGCGGACGCCCGAAGACAGCCGCCTGCTGCTGATCCACCGCAGGCCGCTCAAGCGGCCGAGGACCCAACCGGTCCGTTCCGACGGCACCGGACTGGTCAGGATTAGCGTTCGGCTGGTCGGTCATCATTCCCCGGGAAGCGTTCAGGACGGCTGGTGGTGGACGATACCCAAGCCTAGGGAGAGTCTGCCCAGGCCGCAGTGAAATGGCTGTTGCCTGCCCCTCTGTTCACCTGCGCTCCCGCCCTTGCCGAACGTCTGTGAGGGGAACCCTGAGGGAATCTGATTCCCTCAGGGTTCCCCTCACGACCCGCCGCAGTCCCCGAGGGGCCCCTTCACGGCCCCAGATTCCCTCAAGGAGCCCTTCACAGCCTGCCCCCGCCCGCTTCGCACGCTCCGCGTGCAAGAACCCGCCACCGCCACCGCGATGCGCCCCAGTGCGGCATTAGGTGCATGCGACGCACCCAACGTGGCATTTTCGGTGCACGCGACGCACCCAACGTGGCGTTCGGTGCATCCGACGCACCCAATGCCGCATTGGGGCGCCAGCCCCACCACCCACGAACCGCAGCCGATGCACCCGATCAAGGCAGCCACACCCCCCGCACCCCGATACGAAGCCAAAAACACGGCGCGGGGGTGCTTGTCAAGGCATCTTTCCCGCCTTGACAAGCACCCCCAGACCGTCAGCACAATTACGGCTCGGGGTGCCTTTGTCTTGGAGGTTCTTTCCCCGGCTTCGCCGGGTTTATGCCCAGCTACACTTCAGTAGCCTGGCGATAAGCAGCGAGTGTGCGTAGCGCGGTGTTGTGCCAGGTAAAACTGGCCGCATGAGTCCTACGGGCGGTGGACGTCGCCAGGCCGTGGGGATCGGTTACAGCTTGGCGCAGAGCTTCCGCGAGTCCGTCAACGTCGTCATACGGAACCAAAGTGGCGCAGTCTCCCGCAACTTCGCGCAGAGCGGGAATGTCCGTGCAAACGACCGGAACATCCGAGGCCATCGCCTCCAAGACAGGCAAACCGAAGCCTTCATCCCGCGAAGGAAGCACAAGGGCAGCAGCACCAGCTACCACAGTCCGAAGGTCCACATCGGACAGATACCCAGTCTGCCCGGACCTCGGCAGCCTCGGAAACGGCCCAGGCCCAGCGAAAACCAGCGGCGGCAAATCCGGCGCGGCGGCATGGGCAGCGGCCAGCCAGTCCAGCCCCTTGCGCGGTCCGGCAGCACCAGCGAACAACAGGTACTTCTCCGGCAACCGCAGCTTCGCTCGCACCCCATCATCCGGCGGCCGAGCAGTGAACCAAGCCGGATTCACCCCCAAAGGCGTGGCGATGATCTTCGACCGATCGACATCCAGCTTCTCGGCGACCGAGTCCGCAACAGCCTCGGTCGGCGTGCAGATGACATTCGCCCGGTGCGCACCACGCCGGACCAGTTCAGGCAGGGTCCGGTCAGAGTGGGCCAGTTCCTGAGGAGCGTCGATGAAAGCCAGGTCGTGAATGGTCAGAACACCAGCAGCGCGGAGACGGCCAGGGAGAACGAAGTTCGTGCCATGAACAACATCAGTGGGGCCAGCGAACAATTCCACCGGTGGCAACTGGGTACGCAGCCAGGTGGTTCGCAAAAGGCGAGCGGAAACCGGCATTCCCCGAGCTTGAACCCCATGCGGCAGTACATGCCGCAACTTCCGCCAGCCCCGCAAAGTAAACGCGACGGCGCGAAGGTCCACTTCGGACATCGAAGCCAGCTCTTCGCTCAGCGCTGCCGTGTACCGGCCAATCCCCGTCCGGGAACCGAGCAGAGGGGTGCCGTCCAGCAGGACGCGCAGCGGACGATCAGCCACGGCGCAACCGTTCCCGCGCCACCTTCGTGACCCGTCCCGCTGCTCGCCTCGCCAATTCTCCCGGCCCGCCAGCGGCGAGATATTCGCGCACCAGGGCCAGATCCCGCCGTACCAGCGCAGAGCCGCGTACCGGGTCGCTAACCGTGAGGTCCGCACCACCGGGCAGGCGGTCGGCGGCGGGACGCGGGTTGCGGCAGAACTCCACCAACGGTTTCAGCGCCTCAGGCCAGGCGTATCGCTGGGCGACCACTCGGATTCGTTCAACACACGCGTCGGCGAATTCCCGGTCGTACAAGGACTTCTCTAGCGCATCCGCCAAAGCGCCGGCGTCTTCGGCGGGGACTACGACGCCGAGGTTCTCCGCTCGGACGAGATCAGCGAAGGCATCCCCGTCCGTCGTCACGATCGGCAAGCCAGCCCACAGGTAGTCCAGAACCCGGGTGCGGAAAGCGAAAGTGGTCTCGACGTGTTCGTAATGCGTGGTGACACCGCAGTCGGCGTCGAGAAGCCAGTTCTGGCGGTCCGAATACGGGACCCACTGTTCGTTGAAGAAGACGTTCTTGTCCGTGAGGCCCAGGGAATCCGCGAGCCGCACCGTCCGGGCACCGATGTCCATTTCGGCGACCTCGGGGTTCGGGTGCTTCATGCCGAGGAATACGAGACGGGCGTCGTCGCGGCGGTGGCGGAGCAGGTCGAAGGCGCGGATCAGGGTCAGCGGGTCGAACCAGCTGTAGACGCCGCCTGCCCACAGGACGACGCGGTCGGACTCGCCGATGCCAAGAGCGGAGCGCAGGCCGGGGCCGGTGCGCGTCGGGGCTTGGGGGGAGAGGCCGAAGGGGACGACGGCCAGCAGCGACTGGGTGGTCGGGTCGGCGTCGTAGAGGCGCGGGGACAGGCGGCCGAGTGCGGCTAGGTGGCCTAGCCAGAAGTGTCGCTGGCGTTCCGAAGCGCAGAGGAAAAAATCGGCGCGTTCGAGTTGAGCGTCCAGGACTCGGGTGACACCGGCCAGGTCGAGAGCGCGCTGGTCGTCGGGGGCGTCCTTGCCCTGTTCCAGCAGCTCCAGGTGCATCGGGTCGTAGACGTCCGCCACCACGATTTTGTTTTCGTGCTGCTTCTTCAGCGACGGGGCCAGTTCCAGTACGTGGCCCTGCAGGATCACGACGTCCGCCCATTCGATCGGGCCGTCGAGATCGCGGTGCTTGCCCGAGCTGACCCGGAAGGCCGCGGGCGGAGGCGAGACCAGCGGGTTGGTGGTCATGAGGTGCACGTCGTGCTCGGCCGACAGCGTCGAGGCGATGTTCCACGCCCGGATCGCGGGGCCGGCCATCCGCTCGGTGATCGAATCACCGGTCAGGACGAGGATCTTGCGGCGCTGGCCGAAGACGTCCTTGATGCCGAACGCTTCGACCAGAATCTCGTGCGCGCGCAGGTAGTCCGGCAGCGGGTACGCGGGCTCAAGTGCCTTGCGCAGCAACGGAAGCAGGTCAGCATCGGTGCGCACGCGGGCCGCCTGCTCGACAGCCCGGGACTCGGCCAGCGAGGGCATCATCTCGACGAATCGGTCCACCGCCAAGACTCCGGCGAGGGTGGTGCGCGGGACCGCGACGTCGGAGGTGTCGACCGGGCCGACGCCCTTCTCCAGGTTCAGCTGCTCCGGGTCGATGCCGCCACGCGCGGTCGCGCGGCGGACGGCCAGCGCGAGTGCGGCGGGCAGGGCGCGGGCGAGCGATTCGTCGGAGAGGTTTTTGTACAGCGCGGCCAGCGCGTTGCGTTCCAGCAGGAAGGTCTCGCGGCCGGTGTCCGGTGCGTCGACGGCGGACATGGTGCCGTGGTGGCGGTGATAGGTGAGCGATTCCGGCACGTAACGGACGCGCCAGCCGCGCAGGTTGAGTCGCCAGCCCAGGTCGACGTCCTCGTAGAACATGAAGAAGCGCTCGTCGAAACCGCCGAGTTCGGCGAACACCGAGGCACGTACGAACAGCGCCGAACCGGTACCGAAGAGAACGTCCTTGGCGACGTCGTGTTCGGCCTCGGGCACCTCCGCGAGCGGGCTGCCGGCGTGGCGCTTGTAGCCCATGCCGAACCAAGTCAGACCCGCGTCCACGAAGTCCGTGCCGGTGCCCTCCCAGTCGACGACCTTGCTCGCCACCGCGGCGACGGTCGGCTGCGCGCGCAGTTCGGCGACGGCCGCGGAGACCCAGGCCGGAGCGGGGCGCGCGTCGTTGTTGAGGAAGCCGAGGACGGTGCCGTTCGCGTGCTGCGCGCCGAGGTTGCAGCCGCCGGCGAAACCGGTGTTGACCGGCGATTCGATGAGCTGGACATCAGGCGCCGCGGCGCGGATGCGGGCCGCGTCGTCGCCGCCGGAAGCGTTGTCGACGCAGATCAGCTCGACATTCGCGTAGTCCAGGTCGGCTCGCAGCGCCCGCAGGCAGGTGATGGTGTCGTCGGCGCCGCGGTAATTCACCACGATCACCGAGACGAGCGGTTGCGGGTCCCCCACTGCCAAGACGAGCTCCTCCGTCGAATTTCCGCCCAGCTTAAAGGCCAGCCCAGGCTTCCCAGATCGCGCCTCGGCCCAGCGCCGAGATCCGGGTTACGCGACCGCGTTCCCGCAGGGTGCGGGGGAGCCGGAGAAAGATCTCCGCCAGTACGCGCAATCGCAGCGCCGGGTCGAAGTTCGCCGCGTCCGGACGGTGCCCGCGCAGCGGCAGCAAAGCGGTGATCGCGGCGAAGCGGGCCAGTTCGCGGAATGCGACTTTCGTAGGTGCGCAGCGCAACAGCATGAGCAAACGATTGCGTTCATTCCACCGGTGAAATTGCGGTGAGCCAGGGTTCGTGCTGGCCCCGTGCAGGTGCTGGACGCGTGCCTTCGGCGCGGCGACGACGTGCCATCCAGCCAGTCGAAGCCGCCACGCGGTGTCGGTGTCCTCGTAGTAACAGAAGAAACTCGCCGGGACCCCGCCGACCGCGCGCACGGCCTCGGTGCGCAGCAGCGCGGCGCCGCCGCAGAAGCCGAAGACCTCGTCGCTGGGTTCGGTGAGGTCGGCGCCGTGACCGTCGGCGGTGAGGCGGACGCCGGTGGACTGGGTGCTGCCGTCGGGCAGTTCGAGCCGGGACGTGACGGCGGCGGCGAGCGGCTGACTTTCGAGGTTGTCTTCGAGGACCGCGAGCCAGTCCGGTTCGGGAGCGGCGTCGTCGTTGAGCCAGGCGACCCGCGGGGTGTCGATCCGGCTGAGCGCGTGAGCCATCGCACCGGCGTATCCAGTGTTCCTTCGCAGCCTGAGCACCTCTGGACGGCTCGGGTGCGCGGCCAGAATCGTTGCGGTGCCGTCGGTTGAGGCGTTGTCGACCACGAGTGTCCGATGTGGACGGTCCTGGGCGGCGAGCGCGTCGAGGCACGCGGCGAGGTGGTCTTCCCCACGCCAGGTCACCACGACGACGGTGGTGCCGGATTCCTCGCTGGTCACCTGGGAGAGAATAGCGGCGTGCCCGAACTGGTCGTGATCGCCGAGCAACTGCTCGCCCCCGTTCCGGGTGGCACCGGCCGGTACACCGCCGAACTGCTGCCCGCGCTCGCCCGCACCGCGCCGCCCGGCTGGACCGTGTCCAGCGTGGTCGCGCGGCACGCGGACGTCTCCGCGGCGCGGATCGAGGGCGTCGAGGGACCGCGCGTGCTGCCGCTGCCGCCGAGGGCGCTGGTCGCGCTGTGGCAGCTTGGCCTGCGCTGGTGGCCGGGCGGTGACGCGGTGCACGCGCCGACCCCGTTCGCGCCGCCCCGTCCCCCGGCTGGGCGAACGCTGACCGTCACGGTGCATGACACCGTGCCGTGGACGCATCCGGAGACCCTGACCGCACGCGGCGTCAGCTGGCACCGGTCGATGATCGCGCGGGCCGCGCGGCGGTCGTCCGGGCTGATCGTGCCGACCCGCGCGGTCGCCGACGAGCTGGCGGTGCTGCTGGACGTGGACGTTCCGGTGCGGGTCGTGCCGCACGGGGTGACCGTGCCGGAGGGGTCCGCTCAGCTGGATCTGCCGTCGCGGTACGTGCTGGCGGTCGGCACGATCGAACCGCGCAAGGGCATGGACGTGCTGGTCGACGCGGTGGCGCAGCTCGACGGCACGGACGAGGTCGGCGACGTCGGCCTCGTGCTCGCCGGCCAGCCCGGCTGGGGCGGCATCGACCCGGTGCGGCTGGCGGCCGACCGCGGCCTGAAATCGGTGCGGGTGCTGGGGAAGGTGACCGACGCCCAGCTGGCGACGGCGATGCGCGGAGCGAGCGTGCTGGCGATGCCGAGCCTCGCCGAGGGCTTCGGGCTGCCGCTGCTGGAAGCGATGGCGATCGGGGTGCCGGTGGTGCACACGGACGTCCCGGCGCTGGTGGAGGTATCCGGCGGGGCGGGGCTGGTGGTGCCGCGCGGGGACGCTGATGCGCTGGCTCGGGCGCTGAAAGAGGTGCTGCTGTCGCCGGACAAGGCGGCGGAGCTGTCGAAACTCGGACGCGAGCGGGCGCGGACGTTCACGTGGCGGGCTGCGGCGGAGGCGGTGTGGGCTGCGCATCGCCGGTCGAGCTGACGGGTCTCGCGAGGCGACCCGGGCCGGACGAAGCCGCGGGGCTGGGCTGTGGGAGGGCGCGTCGGCGGTCGAGCTGACGGGTCTCGCGAGGCGACCCGGGCCGGGCGAAGCCGAGGCGCGGGCTGTGGGCGGGCGCGTCGGCGGTCGAGCCGAGGGGCGCGGTGCCGTTGTCGAAGCTCGGCTACGGCGGCCGGGCGGACAGTCAGACAGAACCACCGAGGTCACACGGTCGGGTGAACCCAGACGGGTGAGCGCAGGTGGGCGAGGGTGGACCTCCCCGGAGTTGGCGGCAGTTTGGCGGTTCCTGACCTGTGCGGTGGGTGATCGCCGTACGCTGCACTCGTGACCGGTGATCCCCGTGTGCTGATCGACGCGACCGCGGTGCCCGCGGATCGGGGCGGGGTCGGCCGATACGTGGACTCGCTCGTCGGCGCGCTCGACCAGGACGGGGCCCGGCTGACGGTGGTCTGCCAGCCGCGCGACCTGCCGCTCTACGGCCAGCTCGCGCCCAGCTCCCGGATTGTCGCCGCATCGCCCGCGACCTCGACGCGCACCGCTCGGCTGACCTGGGAACAGGCCACCCTGCCGCGGCTGGTGCGCCGGCTCGCCGCCGACGTCGTGCACTCGCCGCACTACACGATGCCGCTCGCCAGCGGGGCCGCTTCGGTGGTCACGCTGCACGACGCGACGTTCTTCACCGACGCCGTCCTGCACTCGTCCGTCAAGGCCCGTTTCTTCCGCGCTTGGACCACTACGGCGCTGCGCCGGGCAACACTCTGCGTAGTCCCCAGTCACGCGACAGCGGTAGAACTGGCCCGGGTGAGCCCGGTGCGGCGAGCCGAGATGGAGATCATCCATCACGGCGTCGACAGCGAACGGTTTCATCCGCCGTCCCCGGAAGAGATCGCGGCGGCGCGGGAGGCGGTCGGGCTCGGCGCGACGCCTTACATCGCGTTCCTCGGGGCGCTCGAACCGCGGAAGAATGTGCCCGCGCTGATCCGCGGTTACGCCCGCGCGGTCGCCGGGCAGCGAGACGCCCCGGCGCTCGTGCTCGCCGGGCAGCCCGGCTGGGACACCCAGGTGGAGCGCGCGCTGGACGCGGTGCCGCACCGGCTTCGGGTGATTCGCGCGGGGTACCTGCCGTTCGGCACGCTCGCCGGATTCCTTGGCGGAGCGGAACTTGTGGCTTATCCGAGCCTCGGCGAAGGTTTCGGGCTGCCGGTTCTCGAGGCGATGGCCTGCGGTGCCGCAGTACTGACCACGCGCCGGCTGTCGCTGCCGGAGGTCGGCGGGGACGCGGTGGCGTACTGCGGCGTCGGTGCGGGCGATGTCGCCGCGGCGTTGACGGAATTGCTGGCCGATCCGTCGCGTCGTTCAGTGCTCGCTTCCGCGGCGCAACGGCGCGCCAAGGAATTCTCGTGGACGACAACGGCGGACCGGCACCGCGAGGCTTACGGAAAAGCCTGGCACCAGCATTTGCGCAATCGTTAACGGAGACCGTAAAGGGCTTCCGCATTGGCGTGCGCGATCTTTTCCCGGTCGTCCTGGTTCGGCAAGTTTTCCAGGAATTCCGTGATGGCCGCGGCCTGGACCTGATGGAACGGGTAATCGCCGGACAGGAGGATTCGGTCGGCGGTCGTGTATTCGAGTGCGTTGCGCAGCATGCGCGGGACGAGCATTCCGCTGGTCGCCAGGTGAATGTTCGTGCGGAAATACTCGGAAACGCGACGTTCGAGATGCGGGGCCGTGTGCGACAGGCTGTCGATGCGGTCGAGTGCGAACAGGACCACCTCGCCCCAGTGGCCGAGGACGACCTGCAACTCCGGGTGGCGGTCGAACGTTCCGCGCAGGATCAGCCGGATGACGGCGAGCCCGGCCTCGTAGTGCCAGCCGAGGCCGTAGGTGGCCAGCCCGAGGTCGAGTTCCGGGCTGAAGCCGCTGTAGGAAGCCTGGCGCACTGGCTCCGCCGGGATCTGCGGGTGGACGAAGACCGGCCGCCCGAGTGCGGCGGCCGCGCCGAGCAACTCGTCGTACGCGGGATCGTCGAGGGGGCGCTCGCCGCTGCGGCCGTACGACATGATCCCTACGTGCGCGGGATCGTTCGCGGTTCGCTGCAGTTCGGCGAGGGCCGCGGCCGGGTCGGACATCGGCAGCGTCGTCATGGCGCGGAAGCGATCGGGATGCTTCGCGACGGCCTCGCTGGCGAGGTCGTTCGCCTCGCGGCTCAACTCGATGCCTTGCGGCAGCGGGCATCCGTGCATTCCCGGCGGTGCGATCGAGAGGACTTGGACGTCAATGCCGGCCTCGTCCATCCACGCGACGCGTTGGTCGCCGATGTCGAGC
>NZ_JBSFNS010000171.1:0-12441 GCF_053587275.1 Amycolatopsis sp. NPDC003676 | reverse complement strand
GCCAGGACGCCCAGAACCCGCGCCGCCGGTCGTCGCCGTGCTCGGACACCAGCAGGTCGCGGATCCGGTCCAGCCACGCGGCCGTGCGGATCGCGGCGTAGGTGCACCACAGGTCGGCCTCGCCGGTGCCGACGGCGGCGCCGAGCGGCGCGCGGGGCGCCAGGCGCACGGTCATCCGCCCGCCCCCACAACCCGGAAGTTGGATCGCTTCCAGCTCTTCTGCGAAGCTCCGCTCTTGGTGGTCGCGGGCAGCTGGTTGACGAAGAGGACCTCGTCCCATTCCAGGCCGAGCACTTCCCGCGACGAGTCCTGGAGCCGTCCGGCCATCGCCGCTTCCCCGGTCCGGTCCCAGTGCACGTCCCGCTCCAGGATCAACCGGGCGAACGCGCCCGGCGCGTCGGTCTCCAGCAGATAGCCGGTCGCCTCGGTCTCGCCGTAGACGATTTCCTCGACCGCGCGCACCGTGAGCTTCGCGCCGCGCACGGCGACGGCGTCGGAACCGCGCCCGACGACCTCGATCACCGGGGCGCGATCGCCGCAGTCGCACCGGGCGCCCATGCGCACGTCGTCCCCGGTGTCGAGCCGCAGCACGCACCGGGCGTGCAGATTGAGCGGGGTGGCCACGAGCCGCCCGGCCCCGGATTCCGGCAACGGGCGGACGGTTCCGTCCTCGCCGGCCAGTTCGAAGTAGGTGGCCGCGGTCAGCAGGTGCAGCCGGTCCCGCGCGCAGCACGCGGCGAGGGTGCCGGTCTCCGTGCTGCCGTAGCTCGCGTCCAGCGCGGACGCGCCCCACCACCGGCCCAGCCGGGCGCGGAACGGCGCGGTGCTGACCTCGCCGAGAAGCATCAGCCTGCGAACGTCCGCGCTCAATTCCTCCAGCAGCCCGCGTTGTTTGACCAGCCTGCTGAACTGCAGCGCGACGCCGGGCGCGGCGAAAACGACGGACGGCCGGAAACTCCGGCACAGACCGATCAGCCGGTCCCAGTCGGAGATCCCGGCGGCGAACGGATAGGCCCGGACGTGCGGGCGTCCCAGGTACTCGCAGACGCCGACGACGAGATCGGCGACCGGGACAATGTCCGAAGGCAAAAGAATCAGGACACGTTCATTTTCCGGCAACATTTCCCGCCAGGCCTCGGCCACGGAAACGGTGTTCCAGACGATGTCCTCCGCGAGTCGCGGGGTCGGCGTCGGCAGTCCGGTCGTCCCGGTCGTCTCGTAATACTTCGCCGCTTTGCCGACGGAGGATACCAGGAACTCGTGCGGGCTTTTCTTGAGCCGGGACTTGCTGGTGGCTCCGAGTTCCTCGAATCGTTCGAAGGAATATTCCGGAAGGCCGGCGTACGCTTCGGCCTGTCCTGCCCGGCGCCACACCTCGGATAGTTTGCGCTGGTAGAAGCCATGATCTGGCAGTCTTCGCTGATGATCGCGGATCTCGCTCCCGGCCTGGGCCAGCAGGTGCAACCGATCGCTGCTATTGATGAGCAAAGAAAATCCACTCCCCAGAGAAATAAACTCAGCAGACTGTGCAATGTGGTCGTACCAGGTTTATTCGAGCGCCGCTAGTTTAGCACTAAACGTCAATCTGCCGCAAGTTGTCCGGCGAGACATCCCCCCGTGCGACTCCTCACAGCCGAGGTCACTCTGCTGGCGGTACGGGCCCTGGCGGCCGCTGGGTACCGTCCTCGACCAGATGAATTGCCGGTGCAGTCGTCGGTGTGCGTTCGCGTGCACTCTATCGCCGTCCCGGCCGGTGAAACACCTCCTTTAGTCCGCCCGCCGCGCCCGGTCATTAGCGCGTGCCGCGAGGGCGGACGGCCGGAACACCGGACCAGCGAATGACAATCAGTCTCAACGTGCTGCTAAAGCAGGGAGCGTCATGTGCGGAATCGCCGGGTGGATCAATCTCAAGGGGCCTGGCGAGCGGAAAGAAGCGGATCTTGAACGCATGACCCGCACGCTCGCCCGCCGCGGACCGGACGACGAGGGACTGTGGACGGACCGGCACGCGGGACTGGGCCACCGCAGGCTGGCCATTCTCGACGTGCGCGGGGGCGCGCAGCCGATGGCCGCGGGACCGCCCGGACAGCCGCACGCGGTGCTCTGCTACAGCGGCGAGGTGTACAACTTCCGCGAGCTGCGGGCGGAACTGGCCGGGCGGGGCCATGTCTTCCGGACCCGCTGCGACACCGAAGTGGTGCTCAACGCCTACCTGGAGTGGGGCGAGAGCTTTGTCGAGCGGCTCAACGGGATGTTCGCCTTCGCGCTGTGGGATCCGCGCGAGCGGCGGCTGCTTCTGGTGCGGGACCGGCTGGGCATCAAACCTCTCTACTACGCCAGGGCCGGCGAGTCGGTGCTGTTCGCGTCCGAGCCGAAAGCGGTTCTGGCGCACCCGGATTTCTCCGCCCGGGTCGACCGCCAAGGCCTCGCCGACCTGCTGGGGCTCGTCAAAACCCCCGGAATGACCCCGTTTCGCGATCTGTTCGAGCTGCCGCCGGGGCACGTCCTCGCCGTCGACGACAACGGCATCCGGCTGACCCGCTACTGGAGTCTGCCGGTCGTGCCGCACGAGGACGACATCGCGGACACCGTCGGCCGCGTCCGCGAGCTGCTGTTCGATACCGTGCAGCAGCAGCTGATCACCGACGTGCCGCTGTGCACGCTGCTCTCGGGCGGCTTGGACTCGAGCGCGCTGACCGCCATCGCCGCCGGCGTGCTGGACCGCTCGGGAGACGGTCCGGTCCGCTCGTTCTCCGTCGATTTCGTCGGCAGCGCCGAGCATTTCCGGGCCAGCGACTTCCGGCCCGAACGGGACAACCCCTACGCGCTGCGGGTCGTCGAGCACCTCGGCACCGCGCACCGGACCATCGAGCTGCCCGACGAAGCCCTTGCCGTGGACGAAAACCGGGACGCCGTGCTCGGCGCGCACGACCTCCCGCTCACCTTCGGCGACGTCGACACCTCGTTGTTCCTGCTCTTCTCCGCGATTCGCGGGGAGTCGACCGTCGCGCTGTCCGGCGAGTCCGCGGACGAGGTGTTCGGCGGGTACAGCTGGTTCCACGACCCGCGGGTCGTCGCCGCGGCGGAGTTTCCCTGGCTCAGCACCATGCAGTTCGTCCCGGCGGGCATGCTCACCGCGGAGTTCCGCGAGGACACCCGGTTCGACGAATACCGGGCCGACAGCTACCGGCAGGCGATCGGCGAAGTCGAGCACCTGCCGGGAGAGGACGCGCACGACCGGCGGATGCGCGAGTTCGGCTACTTGCACCTGACGCGCTGGCTGCAAGTCCTCCTCGACCGCAAGGACCGGCTCAGCATGGCGGCCGGTCTCGAGGTGCGGGTGCCGTTCTGCGATCACCGGCTGGTCGAGTACGTGTACAACATTCCCTGGAAAATCAAGACCTACGACGGCCGGGAAAAGAGCGTGCTCCGCGGCGCGGCGGCCGGCCTCCTGCCCGATTCGGTGCTGAACCGGAAGAAAAGCCCGTATCCCACCACCGGCAACATCAGGTACGAACAGGACTTGCGCCGCCGGGTCGGCCTTCTCCTCGCGGAGAACCGGTCGCCGGCACTGGAAATCGTCGACCCCGGCGCGCTGCGCGAGCTGCTGAGCCGCCCTGCGGGCTACTTCGACACCCAGCTCCGGCGCAACCCGCTGGAAACCGCCTTGAGCCTCGCGCAGTGGTACCGCGAACAGTGGAATTCGTGAGCGGGCCGCGTTCGGCTTTCGCGGAAAATCGCGGCACCAGCGCATAAATCACCGGCGAACTGGCTGACGCGCTGCCGATTTCGCCGCACTGAACGTCGTTGCCCTCAGCCGAGAAACGAACTGGAGAAAAGATGGAGAACCCCTGGCTCGCCGACGCGCTCGCGAAGCCGGCTCCGGAATCGGTGCGCTTCCTCGGCCGGGCCGACGTCGTGGACTGCCTGGCCGCGGTGGACGTCGTGGCCGAGGTCGAGGCGGCGCTGGTGAGCCATCACGCCGGGCGGACGATCCTGCCCGCCGAGGCCTATCTGTCCTGGACCAATCAGGACGGCGCTTACAGCCGGTCGATCGGCATGCCGGGGGCGGTGCTCGAACGGGGGACCGCGGGCGTGTACGGCATGAAAATCATCAATGCCAGCGTGTCCAATCCGGCGCGCGGCATGGAACGGGCCGGCGGCTTGGGACTCTGCTTCGACCCGGAGACCGCCCGGGTGACCGCGGTGATGGAGGTCGGCGTGCTCAGCGCGGTGCGGACCGCCGCGGTGACCGCGATCGCTGTCGAAGCGCTCGGGTACCGGTCAGCCCGTTCGCTGGCTGTCGTGGGGTGCGGGACCCAGGCACGGGTGCATCTCGCACTGCTCCTCGCGCGATGCCCGGACCTCGCCAGGATCACCTTGTACGACGTGCGCCAGCAGGTCGCCGGGAGCCTGGCCCGCGAGCTCGCCGCCGGGCACCCCGGGGTCTTGTTCTCCGCTGCCGCCACGCCCGCCGACGCGATGGCCGAAGCGGAAACAGCGTTGTTCCTGACCACCGCCGCCGAAGGGTACGTCCGGCCGGACTGGGTGCGGCCCGGGTCGCTCCTGGTCAACGCCTCGCTCGGCGACCTCACCGACGAGGTGCTGGTCAACGCGTCCGTTCTCGTCGTCGACGATCTCCGGCTGATCACGGAAAATCCCCGGCGGCCGTTGGGGCGGCTCGTCAACGACGGCCGGATCGCCGCGCAGCCGCGGGAAAACGGTCCCTCGGTCACGGCGACTGTCGGCGAACTGCTCGTCGGCGACAAGACCGCGCAGCGACCGGACACCGGTTACGCCGTCGTGAACCCGTTCGGGCTCGGCATTCTCGACGTGGCGCTGTTCGACGCGGTGCTGCGCCAGGCCACCAGTTCCGGTGCCGGGCAGATCCTGGAGCTCTGTTGAGCCGGCCGGTCCCGGGACGTCCGCGGGCGCGGCGGTTTCCCCGGGCGTCGCGCAGAAGTTCCCCGTGAAGTGCGCTGTCATCGACCCTAGGAGTTCAGATGCGATTGCCCCACCCTCGCGGTCCGGTGAGCGAGATGCTTGTCCGGGCGCTGCAGTCCCCGCCGGAGGCCGGTGCGAAGGCTGTCCTGGACGGCATTTCGGCGGCCCAGGTCGACTCCGTCTCCGACGAGGACCTGCAGCTGGGTTTGTTCTTGTGCTACGGCCCGCAGTACTGTCTTTTCGGCGAGCCGGCGCAGTCCTGGGAATGGGACGCTTCCCTGGTCGAGCTGCGCAAGCGGCTCGAAACCCGCTTCGCCCGGGAACTGGGCGAAGCCGCGGGCGAGCTCCCGGAAACGGAGGTCGAGAAGCTTCCCGAGTTTTTGATGGAACTCGGGAAACCGAGCCCGGGACGGTCGCTCTCGCGCTACATCAAGCAAGAGGCCACCATGGCGCAGTTCAAAGAGTTCCTCGCGCACCGTTCCGTTTACAGCCTCATGGAGGCAGACCACCACAGCCTGGCCATTCCGCGGGTGCGCGGCGGCGGCAAACCGGCCCTGGTGGAGATCCAGTCCGACGAATACGGCGGCGGCATCCCGGGCCGCCTGCACTCCCAGCTGTTCGAGCTGACGATGGCCGAACTCGGCATGATCACCGAGTTCGGCGGCTATTTCGAGGACGTCCCGGCTTGTTCGCTGGCGACGGTGAACCTGATCTCGTATTTCGGGACCTACGGGCGGCACCGGGGCGCGCTGCTCGGCAATCTCGCGATCACGGAAATCGGCTCGCACTACGTGAACCGCAATTTCCGGAACGGCCTGCAGCGCTTGAACGGGTCGGACGACTCCTGGCTGTTCTTCCAGGAGCACATCGTCGCCGACGCGGTCCACGAGCAGCTCGCCGCCCACGACATGTGCGGGAAGTTCGTCCGGGAGAACCCCGGGGAACTGTCCGATGTGGTCTTCGGCGCCGTCGTGACGGCCGAGCTGGGCGGACGCGCCAACGAGGCCATCCTGTCGTCCTGGGAACACGGCGAATCCGCTCTGCGGCGCACGACGTCCGCGGCGGCGGGCTGATGGACGGCCGGGCGCCGGACCACGAGGCGGCGGCGCGGCGGCCCGCTCCGGCCACCGTCGTGGTGTGCGAGGACGGGCCGGTCATCATCCGCGGCGACTACGAATTGCGCAGCCAGGCCGACGAACCGATAGACCCGCAGCGGAAGACCATCGCTCTGTGCCGCTGCGGACGCTCCCTGCTGAAGCCGTTTTGCGACGGCAGTCATATCTGGGCGAGGAATGGTGGAAATGGAGAACGTCCGAACCGGACGTAGCGGCCGACAGCGGTGGCCCGCGACCGTGACCCGGAACGCGGAGCCGTCCCGAAACGGCGCACGGGGCGTGCACAGCGGCCCGGCGCGAGGGAGAGGAAACGAAGTTGCCGGCTGAACTGCACGGCCCGGTGCCCGGGAGAACGCCGATGCTGAACGCGGTGACGAGACACCGCGGCAGGACGACGAATCTCTGGCTGAAACTGGAACAGGAGAACCCCTTCGGGTCCATGAAGGACCGGGTGGCGTTTTCCCTGCTGTCCTCCGTCTTCGGGTCGGGGGCGCGCTGCGAGGGGATCATCGAGTCGACGTCCGGGAACCTCGGCGTCGCCTTGGCGCGGTACACCCAGATCTGCGGGATGGAGTTCACCGCCGTCGTCGACCCGCGGACGTCGCGGAAACTGGTCCGGCAGATGCGCAGCGCGGACGCGAAGATCGTGGAAGTGACGACGCCGGACGAGACCGGCGGGTACCTGCTTTCCCGGCTCGCCTACATCCGCGACCGGATGGCGGTCGAGGATTCGCTCGTGTGGCCGAACCAGTACGAGAACCCGGCCAATCCCCGCGCGCATTCCGAAGGGACCGCGCCGGAGATCTTCTCCGCTGTGCCCGCCGGCGAGCTCGACGTGTTCCTCGGGGTGTCGACCGGGGGAACCGTCCGCGGCTTCGCTGATTACGTCGAGCGCAATCAGCTGCCGTGGCGGTGCGTCGCGGTGGACGAGGAGGGGTCGGTCGCGCTCGGCGGGCCGCCGGCGACGCGCAGCCTGAACGGAATCGGCGCCAGCCGCGGGTCGTCTTTCGTCTCCGGCCGGGATTGCCTGAACGTGCGGGTGACCGCGAGCGAAGCGGTGGCCGCGTGCGACTGGGTCGAGCGCGAACTGGGCGTGCGGGTCGGCGGCAGTTCGGGCGCGGTCGTCGCCGGCGCGGTGCGGTGGGCGAACGAGGGCCTCGGCGCCGAGCACGCGGTCGTTGTCTGCCCGGACGGCGGCGACCGGTACGAGGACACGATCTACTCGCCCGGCTGGCGGCGCGCGAAAGGACTGACCGCGAAAACGGACCTGGAATTTCCCGAAGTGTGCTCGGCGCGAGTAGTGGACAACGCGCTGATCTTGACCTGAGGACAACGGACGACCAGTCGCGATTTCAGTTGAGGGGCAGGTACGACACATGGTTGGATTTCTTTCGCTGGACGACATCGGCGCCGACGATCTGCACGGGATCGTCAGCCGGTCAGCCGACGTGCTCGCCAAGCCGGAGCGGCTGGAGCCGAGCCTGGCGGGCAAGGTTCTGGGCACCTATTTCGCCAAGACCTCCACGCGCACGCGGACCGCGTTCACGACGGCCGCGTTGCGGCTCGGGGCTTCGGTGGTGCCCTACGGCGCCGGCGATCTCCAGCTCAACACCGGGGAGTCGCTGCACGACACCGGCCGCATGTTCGGGGTGATGCTCGACGGCCTGGTGATGCGGACCGCGGGCCCGCTCGAGGAAATGCGGCTGGTCGCGCGCAGCGGCGGATTGCCCGTCGTGAACGCGATGGCCGCGCAAGAGCATCCGACGCAGGGCGTGTGCGACGCGGCCGCCATCCTCCGGCAGTTCGGCCGGGTCGACGGGATCTCGGTGCTGTATGTCGGCGAAGGGAACAACACCGCCGTGGCACTGGGGAAAATCCTGAGCACCTACCGGGGCGTCACACTGGTTTTCGCCACGCCGAAGGGATACGGACTCGATCCCGCTCTGCTCGCTTCGCTGCAGGAGGCCGCCGAGAGTTCGGACTCGCGCATCACCGAGACGCACGACCTCGATTCGGTCGGCACCCCGGCCGATGTCGTCTACACGACTCGCTGGCAGACCACGGGAACGGCGAAGCCGAGCGCGGACTGGCGCGAGGACTTCCGTCCGTTCTACGTGGACGACGAAGTGATGTCCCGCTGGCCGGACGCGGTGTTCATGCACGACCTGCCCGCACATCGCGGGGACGAGGTCAAAGGGTCGGTGCTCGACGGAAACCGCTCGATCGCGTGGGAACAAGCGCGCATGAAATACGGCAGCGCGGTCGCTATCCTGGAATGGATTTACCGGGATTGACGGCGGGCGCATTCGCGCGCCGGCAAGCAAAGAGGGGGAGGCTCGGTTGACGATACTCACAGTGCTGGCTTTCACGGCGGCGGCAGCCATTGTCGTCGTCGTGCCGGGCCCGGACCAGGCGCTGCTGCTTCAGACGAGTGCCGCCGCGGGACGCCCAGCGGCATTGCGCACCGCCGCGGGCGTCGTGCTGGGCATCGTATTGTGGGGCATCGCTTCCGTAGCGGGGTTGTCCGCGGTCCTTTCCAGCGGCGGGATTGCTTTTCGCGTCGTTTCCTCCCTCGGAGCGGCGTACCTGATCTGGCTGGGGATCACGGCGCTGCGTTCGGCGCTGTCCGGAGCCGCCGGCGAGCCGAAGGCCGGCAACCGGAGAGACTCCGGGTTTTTCCGCCGCGGCTTGCTGATGAATTGCCTCAACCCGAAAATAGGGTTGTTCTATCTGTCCATTCTTCCCCAGTTTCTGCCGGGGTCGGCGGCGGTAGACCTCGGTGCCGAACTGGTGCTCTTTTCGATCTATGTCTCGGTGAGCGCGCTGTGGTTGTTCGGGTTCGCGTTCGCCGCGGGCAGTCTTCACCCGCTCCTGAGCCGGCCCCGGGTGAAGCGATCGTTGGACCTGGTGGTGGGGATAGTGCTGGTAAGTCTCGGAGTCGTCGTGCTGATAGGAGTGTGATGAGCGAACTGGACGAGCGCGACCGGAGAGAGGCCGTGCCTGAGCACGCGGTCGCACAGGCCGTCGATGCGGTGGATCGCGCTCGGACCGTGCTGCGCGCCACCGGTGATCCGCTGTCGGCCGCCGCGGACAGCGCGCTGACCTGCGCGATCTCCCTGATCGAAGTGCAAAGCCGGGGCAAGGCCTCGGACCTTGATGTGCTGCGCGGGATCCTGGGTGCGGCCAGGGCGCTGGTCGGCGAAGTGACTTTCGCCGTCCGCGACCGTTATCCGGACGCCGCGGGGGCGGCCGTTGCGACGAAAGCCTTGACGTAGCGCTTCAGTGAGCCGGCGTTCGGTGGCGTCATGCTCAGCGGACACGGAAGCGACCGTCTCAAGTGGACACTCGCGGCCCCGTCGGCTGAGCGCGGCGGCATCGACCGGACTGGCCGCGCCACACCCGCCGCTGGGCCGTTCGGGTGCGGGGATTGCGACAAACGTGAACCTACCTTCGTCGGTGTCGCGCGGGCCCGATGCTGTTCGAGAATCACGAACCTGAGGTTGATCACGTTCGGTTTCAACGACGAGACCGTCCGGACCGGAGGCTCATGGTCCCGCTCCGGTCACCCGACGCTCCAGTGAGGAGATGCCTCCGCACTCACCCCAGCTCGGCGCCGAATCCGGAGCCCGGGACCCGGACTCTCCCTTCGGCGCACGTCCTTTCTCCCCCGTTCCGCGCAGGAGGAAACACATGCGATCGACACGTTTCAGGCTGAGCGTTCTCGCCGTCGGCTCGTTCGGCACGCTGGCTCTCGCCATGGGCACCGTGCCAGCAGCGGCCGCGGCGGCGACACCGGCCGCGGCCATGAACAGCCTCGGCGCCGCCACCGGCGGGCACTACCTCGACGACAGCGGCGCCTCGGTCGTCACGGTGCTGAACGACGCCGACGCGGCCAAGGTGCGCGCTTCCGGCCTGAACGCGAAGGTGGTGCGGTACAGCCTGGGCCAGCTCGGCTCGGTGAAACAGCACCTGGACGCCACCGGCGGCGTGCCCAGCGCCGGCTGGGGTCTCGACCTCGCCCGCAACCAGGTCGTCGTCGACGTCTACGACGCCACCCCGCAGGCGCAGAAAGCCACGCTGCTCGAGACCGCCCGCCAGTACGGCGACATGGTCCGCGTCGAGCACCATGCCGGCGCCATGTCGTTGTTCATCAAGGGCGGCGACAAGATCAGCAACGGCCAAGCGTCCTGCTCCAACGGGTTCAACGTGGAGAAGGACGGCAAGAAGCTGCTCCTCTCCGCCGGCCACTGCGAGAAACTCGGCGGCGGCGGTCCGTGGAACGACGGCAAGACCGTCGACGCGGTGTTCCCCGACGAAGACAACATGCTCGTGGAGAACGCTTCGGGCGAGGGACCGAGCGAGATCAACGACGGCACCAAGATCACCGAGTTCGCCGACGCGACGGTGGGCGAGCAGATGAAGCGCGCCGGGATCACCTCCGGCGTGACGGAGGGCAAGGTCACCAAGGTCGACTACACCTTCGAAGCGGAGGGCTACACGGTCTACCACGAGTTCTGCACGACCGCCCACTCCGACCACGGCGACTCCGGCGGCCCGGCCTACGACGGGGGCAAGGGCCTCGGCACCCTCTCCGGCGGGGACACCCAGACCTCGTGCTTCTTCCCGGCGACGCTGTCGGCCAAGAGGTACGGGGTGACGCTGCCCAAGTCCTGACCCGCGAGTGCCGTCGGGAGGAGCCGGAGCCGGTCCTCCCGACGGTCACGCGCGTGCGTCGTTACAGCGAAAGACCTGTGTTGGTGCCGAGGTGCTTGAACGGCCGCCGTTGACCGGGATGACGGTGCCTGTGAAGTAAGCCCCGGTGCGGCGATCTTCGGCGCGGCTTCGGGACGGAGGCGCGAGTTGCGCCCGTGTGCGACTAGCCGCTCGAAGTCCTCGCTATCGGGAAAGGCCGACCCTGGGACGGTTTCTTCCACTCGCGAGGCTTCAAGAGCCGCGCTCTGGCTCGGCGAAGCCGGGGAAGGCAGACCTCGGACGAAATACGGTTACTGCGTACGCCGATGACGCAGCGGTATCTGAGAGAACTGCGCCGGTGCGGGGGCAGCCAGGCCGGGGCTGGAGTACGGACGAGAGCGCCAGGCATCCGGCGCATCGGTACACGATCGCTTCGCGGGGCTGAGCACCCAATCGCAGTCGCGAGCCGTGCCCGGCGTAAGCGACGGCGATCCCGCGCGATCGACACGTCATGGTCAGGGCTCGCCGCACGGCGGGTCGCAAGCGGGCCCGCCGTGCGGCAAACTCGGCTGAAGAAGCTCACGACGCAAGTTCCGCACCCGGCGGCTGCCGCTTCGCGTGGTAAAGCGTTCCGCGGCGATCGCCCGTCTTGACGATCTTCTCCTGCTCGATGAGTCCTCGGATGGTCGGCGTCCACCGCGTTTCGTCGATTCCGGAGAGCCGAATAAGGTCAGCCTTCCCGAGCGGCCCGGTTGCCTGATCGAGACACGCCAGAATGGCGTCCTCCGGGCCGTCGGGAAGCGCCTGCCCGGAAGAGGTCTCGACGGCGAGGCTCCGGCAGGGCCGGACAGGCACGACCTTGGCGTTGCCGACTCGGCGGTAACGCTCCGGGGTGCACGTCAGCACGATGACTTGCGACTGGGTGTTCGCCGCGGTGAACACTGCGCCCATCCGCGTGAGCCGTTCCGGGTCGGTGTGGCCCAAGGCGTCGTCGATGATCACCGGCGCACCGTCGGCCGGATCGATCATCACGGCACACGCGAGCCGCGCGATGATGCAGAGCTGCTCGCGGGTGCCGGTGGAGAGATCGTCGTAGCCGACCGTGATGTTTTCGAGCGTCCGGCTGGCAATCCGGAGATCGCTGTCGATGTCGAACTTGAGTGTCGGCCCGAAAACTATGCGGCCGAGCCGTTCGAGCTGGTCTCGGAACGGCTGGACGTAAGCCTGCTTGGCGGTTTCCCGTGCGTTGCGCAGCGTCGTGAACAGGCAGCGGGCTGCACTGCTCCGGCGATGCACGCTGGCGTACCGCCTCTCCGCCTCGTTCCACGCTGCCTGCGCCTGGTCGAATCGGTCCTGGCGGCCCTCCGTCCCGGCCAGTTCCAGACGTCCCTGGAGTTTGGTCAGGTCGGACGTCCGCGACCGGTGGTCTTCTTCGAGCCGCTCGCCCCAGGCTTGCGTTGCCGCCAACCTCGTCTCGACGGTTGCCGGGTCTTGCCCGGCGAGGTCGGTCTCCGCGGCCGTGAGCGCCATACGGGCATCGGCGCGGGTGGTTTGACAGCTGCTCAAGCGCTCGGTCAACGAATCGTCAGGTGCTTCGGCACGTGCCGTTGCCAGCTGTTCGCGCATCAGCTGCAGCTGTTCCTGCGCGGAAACGGACTGCGTCCGCAGCGCGATGGCACTGTTGCTGGCT
>NZ_JBSFNS010000170.1:0-12554 GCF_053587275.1 Amycolatopsis sp. NPDC003676 | reverse complement strand
CTCGTCGCCTGGCGGCGACATCGCTTGGTGGTTGCGTGGGGCACCCCGAAGCGTGAGTGTGCTGACGGTCTGGGGGTGCTTGTCAAGGCGGGAAAGATGCCTTGACAAGCACCCCAGCGCCGTGTTTTTGGCTTCGTATCGGGGGTGGGGAGGTGTGGGTGCCTCGATGGTTGGGTGCAGCGGCTGCGGTTCCGTGGGGGGTGGGGGCTTGCGCCCCAATGTGGCATTGGGTGCGTCGGATGCACCCAATGTGGCGTTCGGTGCGTCGGATGCACCCAATGCCACATTGGGGCGCGTCGCGGCGGGTGGTGAGCGAGCGGGCTTCACGGACCGTCGAGGGTCGTGAGGGGAACCCTCAGGGTGGCCCTCACGGACGTTCCCCGAGTAGTGAGGGCTCATCCCGGCAGGGGTGTGTGCCCAGCAGCGTGCGGGGAAAATCACCTGCGCCCGCTTCGTTAGCGCAACTAAGCTGATAGCTCGTGACTTCAGAACCGGGGATACGCCCGCCCCGTACCGGGGCTCGCAAGCTCCTCGGCCGGATCGTCGTCGATACTCGTCCGCTCAAGATTCCGGCGTTCAGGCGGCTGTGGATGTCCACCGCGGTCACCGCGGTCGGGTCGCAGCTCACCGCGGTCGCGGTGCCGAAGCAAGTCTTCGATATCACCGGATCGTCCGGTTACGTCGGGCTCACCGGCGCGGTCGCGCTCGTGCCGTTGCTCGTCTTCGGGCTCTGGGGCGGGGCGATCGCCGATGCCGTCGACCGGCGGAAGTTGCTGCTTGTTACCAACGTCGGCGTCGCGGTTACTTCCGCGCTGCTTTGGCTTCAGGCGTTCGCCGGGATGCATTCGGTGTGGCTCGTGCTTGGGCTGCTCGCCGCGAACCAGGCGTTCTTCGCGATCAACATGCCTACTCGCGGCGCGGTCGTCGCGCGGTTGGTGCCTGCCTCGCTGCTGCCCTCGGCGAACGCGCTCAACACCACGATGTCCACGTTCGGCGCGGTGTTCGGGCCGCTCTTCGGCGGGGCGTTGATCCCGGTGATCGGTCTGTCCACTTTGTACTTGGTGGACGTTTGCGCGCTGGCGATCACGTTGATCGCGGTGTGGCGGCTGCCTTCGATCCCCCCGCTGGGGGAGGGGTCGCGCAAGGCGGGAATCGGGTCGGTCATCGACGGATTCCGTTATCTGGCCAAGCAAAAAGTGCTGCTGGCGTCGTTCGTCGTCGACATTATCGCGATGGTCGCCGGCATGCCGCGCGCGTTGATTCCGGAGATGGCCGAGCGGACGTTCGGCGACCCGCCCGGTGGCGGTCCGGCGCTCGGCATGCTTTACGCCGCGCTGCCCGCGGGCGCGATGCTGATCGGCTTGTTCTCCGGCTGGCTGCACCGGGTGCAGCGGCAGGGGGCCGCGGTCGTCATCGCGATCTGCTGCTGGGGCGCGGCGATGGCGGCGTTCGGGCTCGCGCATTCGCTGTGGCTGGCCGTGGTGTTCATGGCGCTCGGCGGTGCGGCGGACATGGTCAGCTCGGTGTACCGGCAGGCGATCCTGCAGACCGCCACCACCGACGAGATGCGCGGACGGCTCCAGGGCGTGTTCACTGTGGTCGTCGCGGGCGGGCCGCGGATCGCCGACCTCACGCACGGCTGGTCGGCGGCGGCGTGGGGGACCAAGGTCGCGGCGACCGGCGGCGGGCTGCTGGTGATCGTCTTGACGGTGGCCTCGCTGGCCGTCCTGCCTGGGTTCTGGCGATACCGGGCACCGGTGGAAGAGGGCCACTGACACTCGCGTTACTCCGTTCGGAATAGCATGCCCGATATGCGTGCATATCCGATCGCTCTGCTGATCTCCGCCGCCGCTGTTCTCACCGCCTGCTCTTCTGGCGAGCAGAAAGCAGCCGCGCCGCCGCCCGCAACCAAGGCTCCGTCCTCTCAGCCCTCCTCGCCCGCGCCCGCCGGCAAGGCGTCGGACACCTGCGCTCTGCTGCCGGCCGACGACGTCAGCAAGGCGATCAAGATCCCCGGCATCTCGTCGAAGGCCGGCCCCGCGCACGACAATCCGAGCAACGGCGGCAAGGCGACGAGCTGCGAATACGTCGTCGAGGGCAAGACCGCGGGCGCGCTCGCGGTGACCCGCTACGAGGGTCGCAAGGCCAAGGCCGCCGACATGATCGCCGCGATCAAGAAGGCCAAGCCGGGCGCGGTCGACGTGCCGGGCTTCCCGGACGGCGCCGTTTTCTACACCGATGAGCAGAAGACCGCCACGCTCGCCGCGGCCAAGGTGTCCAATGGCGTTCCGGTGCTGGTCAACTACACCGGACCGGTCAAGATGACCAAGGAAATGATGACCCCGCTCGTGCACACGGCGGTCGCCAAGGCCTGATCGACAGACTTTCCCTCGAAGTCCGGACAAGGCACACTAACCGCCCATGACGGACGTGAGCGAGGGCACATCCAAGGTCGCCGAGCCGGCGCTGCTGCGGGTCATGGGCCCGAAACTGCTGCTGTTCTTCGTGGTCGGCGACATCATCGGCACCGGCGTGTACGCGCTGACCGGGCAGGTCGCCGGACGCGTCGGCGGCGCGTTGTGGCTGCCGTTCCTGCTGGCGTTCGTGGTCGCGTTCATGACCGCGTTCAGCTATCTCGAACTGGTCGGCAAATACCCGCGCGCGGCCGGCGCGGCGCTGTACACGAACAAGGCGTTCGGGGTGCCGTTCCTGACCTTCATGGTCGCGTTCGCGGTGATGTGCTCCGGGATCACCTCGGCGTCGTCGGCGGCTGTCGCGTTCGGCGCGACCTATCTCGCGGCGTTCGTGAAGCTGCCGACGGTGCTGGTCGGCATCGCGTTCGTGGTGCTGCTGGCGCTGATCAATTTCCGCGGCATCGGCGAATCGGTGAAAGCCAACGTCGTCCTCACCTGCATCGAGCTGTCCGGCTTGCTGATCATCATCGGCGTCGGCGTGTGGGCGGTGCTGAACGGCGACGGCGAACCGTCCCGGCTGGTCGAGATCGACACTGCGGACAAGACGTGGCTGGTCGCCATCTCCTCGGCGACGTCGCTGGCGTTCTTCGCGATGGTGGGCTTCGAGGACTCGGTGAACATGGCCGAGGAATGCCATGACCCAGTACGGATTTTCCCGCGCGCGATGCTGTGGGGCATGGTCATCGCCGCGACGATCTACGTGCTGGTCTCGGTGACGTCGTCGCTGCTGGTCCCGGCCGCAGAACTGGCCGGCGCGAAAAGCGACGCGCTGCTGAAGGTGCTCGACGTTGGCGCGCCGGGATTCCCGCGCGAAATCTTCTCCGCCATCGGTCTGTTCGCGGTGATCAATTCCGCTCTGATCAACATGCTGATGGCCAGCCGGTTGCTGTACGGCCTCTCGAACGAACGCGTCCTGCCGCCGGTTTTCGGCCGCGTGCACCCGACTCGCCGGACTCCGTGGGTGTCGATCATTTTCACCAGCGTCATCGCCATCGGGCTGGTGTCCTTTGTGGATATCAGTGCGCTCGGCGGCACGACCGCGTTGCTGCTGCTCGTGGTGTTTGCCATCGTCAACGTCGCGCTTCTGGTGCTGCGCAAAGACAAAGTGCCGCACAAGCATTTCCGCGCGCCGACGGTGCTGCCGGTGCTCGCCGCGATCTTCTGCCTGTACCTGGTCAGCCCGCTGTCCGGCCGCCCGGCGCAGGACTACCAGGTGGCTGGCATCCTACTGGCCGTCGGCGTCCTGTTGTGGGTGGTGAACCTCCTGGTGAAGCGGGCGCTCAGTGGTGCGTCATCGCGGCCTGGAGCCACCAGGCGCTGAACCCGGCGATTTTCGCGTCGACCACCAGCGGACGGTCGAGCCCGGCGGCGACTCGGGTTGCCACTTCTTCGAGGTCTTCCTTGGCGCGTACGGTGACTGCGTCACAGCCGTAGCCGCGGGCGATGGCGGCGATATCGGTGTCCGGGAAGGTGACTGTGTCGGCTGGATGGCCGTCGGGCTCGAAGAAATACACCTCGGCTCCGTAGGCGTGGTCGTTGTAGACGACGATCAGCATCGGGAGCTTCAGGCGTACGACGGTTTCCAGCTCGGCGATGCTCATCAGAAACCCGCCGTCGCCGCACGCCGCGACGGGGAAACGGTCCGGCTGGGCGAGTGCCGCGCCGATGGCGGTGGCCAGTCCGAGGCCGATCGACTGGAACGCCTGGGTGAAGCAGAAACCGTTCTCGTCGGGGACGTCGAGGTACATCGTGGGGTAGCCCATGAAGTTCCCGGAATCGACGCCGACGACGCGGTTGGCCGGGATGAGGTCGTCCAGCGCAACGGACAATGTTCGCGGGTCGATCACGTCGGCGGTCCCGGCGTCGTCGTGTTCGTTGTCCCGCCAACGGATTTCCCGGGCAATGCGGGCGTTGAGCTCGTCGCTTCGGTATCCATTGTGGACTTCGACCTGTTCAGCCACCGCTGCGGCGGTACCGGCGACATCGCCGACGATGCCGAGGTCGACCGGCCGATTACGGCCCAGCGCGGCGGATTCCAGATCGACCTGGACGAGCGTCGTGTCCGGCGAGAGCAACCGGCCGTGTGCGGTGGTCCAGTCGTTGAGCGCGGAACCCCATCCGACGACGACGTCCGCACCCTGGATCAACTCGGTTGTCAGCGGAGACGAGAACCCGCCGGACACCCCGATCGCCCATGGCTCACCAGTGAACAGTCCTTTCGCGACCGCACCCTCCGCGAGCAGCGCACCGCAGCGGTCAGCCAACGCGACCAGTTCCGCCCGAGCTCTCCGGGAACCGCGTCCACAAAGGAACACTGGACGTTCGGCGCGTTGCAGAATCGAAGCGAGCGCCTTCACCTCCGCCTCAGCAGCGCGCGGCTGCGGCAACGGCGAGATGGGGGCCAGATCATCGAGAAGACTCTCCTCGAACGGCTCAGCCTGCACGTCCAGCGGAAGTCGCAAAAGGACAGTCCGCCGGTCCCGCCGCGCCTGAGTGAACGCACGCCGCACGTCAGCCAGCGCCGTTTGCGCGGACCGCACCAGGATGCTGCTCGCTCCCACCGACCGGGCGAGCGCGTCCTGGTCGATGTGAAAGTTCGACAGTGGATCCGTCGCCTCCCCGGTGACGATGATCAGCGGCGTCCGGCTCTTCGCCGCCTCCCCGATCCCGGTGGTCGCGTTGCCGAGCCCGCAGCCCTGGTGCACCGACACCGCCGCGACCTCGCCGCTGCACCGGGCGTAGGCGTCGGCCATCGTGGTCGCGCCGCCCTCGTGCCGGGCCGCGACGAACTCGGCCCCGCCTTGGATCAGGCCGTTGGTGAAGTGGAAATTCCCGCTGCCGACAACGCCGAACGCCTTGCGGACGCCGAACCGGGCCAACGCGATCCCGACGGCCTGTGCGACGTTCACGCCGGCACCACCGCGAGCACCCGCGCCGGGCTGCCGGTCCCGCCGACGATCGGCAGCGGGCAGACCACGACAAGCGCACCGGTCGGCGGCAGCGAACCGAGATTCTGCAGTGAGGTGATGCCGTATTTGTCCGCGCCGAGCAGGTGGTGGTGCGCGGGCATCGGCGGGTCGAGCGCGAAGCCGTTCCCGGCGTCGATGCCGACGGTTTCCACGCCGTAGCCAGCGATCGGCGTTTCCTCGGCGAGCCACTTCGCAGCTGCCGCCGAAATGCCGGGGGTGTGGCTGGCGCCGTCGGAGAAGTTGAGGAACGCGTCGCGGTCTTGCGCGTACCGGTCCCAGCCGGAGTGCACGAGCAGCCAGCCGCCCGCGCGCAACGGACCGTGCTCGGCTTCCCAGGCCTGGATGTCGGCGATCTCCAGCAGGAGGTCCGGATTGTCGGCGACGCGCGCGGAGATGTCGAGGACGTGCGCGGGCCCGATCAGCCTGCCGACCGGCAGCTCCGAAACGTCCGCGCCGTCGCGGTTCGAGATCCAATGCCGCGGCGCGTCGAGGTGGGTGCCGATGTGCTCGCCGGTGTGAATGTTGTTGTGCCGCCACAACGGTCCGGAATCGTCGAACTCGCTGACCGATTCGAGGCTGAAGTCGATCAGGTTCGCGAACGGCTCGGGCAGCTGCAGGGTCGGGGTGGCGGCGCTGAGCTTGTTGGTGAGGTCGACGACCTGCAGCCGGCCCTCGGCCAGCTGGGTCAGGAGCTGGTCGACCGCGGTCTCGGCGGGGATGCTCATCGGTGCGTCCTCTCGGTCGCGGGGCGCGCTATTGCGGATCCTTGACGGTCGTTGACAGCGCGGAAGGCCATATCTACAGTACCGGTTTCAGCAGCACTGACGGAATAGCTGCCGAAGATCAGTCAGGGTGAACACGGAGCCTCGACCAGGGCCTCCGGAGCCGCAAGGCCGCCGGGACGGCGCATCGACGCACGGTGCTCGTGCCGTTACGGTGGCGAACGGACCGGTCTCGCCCGCCAGTGACGGAACGGAGTGTCGTGACCGACCAGCCCAGCCCAGCCGCTTTCCGGGCGCATTTCCCCGCCTTCGCCGACTCGGTGCACCTCGCGAGCTGCAGTCAGGGCGCGCTCTCGGACGCGCTGACCGCCGAGCTTTTCGAGTTCCAGCACACGATCCGCGAATACGGGGCGCCGTGGGACAAGTGGATGGTGAAGGTCGCCGAGGCGCGAGAACTGTTCGCTCGGCTGATCGGCGCGGACGCGGATGACATCGCCGTCGTGCCGTCCGCGTCCGAAGGCGCGTATCAGGTCGCGTCCACCCAGGCATGGTCACCGCGAGCGGGAATAGTCACGACTGACCTGGAATTCCCGTCGCTGGGCCATGTTTGGCTCGCGCAGCAGGGACGCGGTGCGGACGTCCAGTTCGTCGCCCACCGCGACGGCCTGGTTGACACCGAAGATTACGCCGCGCTCATCAATGAGCAAACGCAGCTGGTATCCGTCCCGTTGGTCAGCTACGCCAACGGTTTGCGGTTCCCGGTGCGCGAAGTTGCCACGCTGGCCAGGGAAAAGGGTGCGCGAAGCTTTGTCGACGCCTATCAGGGCCTCGGCGTCGAGCCGGTCGACGTCGCCGAACTCGGTTGCGACTATCTCGTCAGCGGAAGCCTTAAGTACCTGCTCGGCATCTCCGGGATCGCGTTCCTTTATGTGCGGCCAGGCGTGCGCGACGAGGTTTCCCCGCCGCTGACCGGCTGGTTCGGCCGCACGAACCCGTTCGAGTTCGACCCGCGGCACCTCGACTATCCCGAGCATGCCCGCCGGTTCGAGACCGGTACCCCGTCGATCCCGTCCGCGTACGGTGCGGTCGCCGGGCTGAAGTTGTTGCACCAATTGGACGCGCACAGGGTGCGTGACCACATTGGCGGGTTGGCCGGGCAGTTGCAGCAGCGGCTGCTCGACGCTGGGGAGCAGCTCCGGTCCCCGCTGGACGACGCGCGGCGCGGTCCGCTCGTCGCCTTGGCCGACCGGGATCCCGACGCGCTGGCGGCGTTCCTCGCCGGGCGGCGGATCGTGTGCAGTGCCCGCGGCGACGTGCTGCGGATGTCCTTGCACTACTACAACGTCGAGTCCGATCTCGACGCCGTCGTCGCGGCGATCGCCGAGTACCGGGCGAGCCAGTAGGGAGCAGACATGGCCGAGTCCCCGTCCCCGAACCGGTTGCAGCGGAGGCTGCGCAGCAGGCAGTTGACGATGATCGGAATCGGCGGGGCCATCGGCACCGGCCTTTTCCTCGGATCGAGCCTGGCGATCTCGCACGCGGGACCGGCCGTGGTGCTCGCCTACGTCCTTTGTGGACTAGTTGCGCTGGCGATTTCCTGGGCACTGGCCGAAATGGTGGTGGTGCACCCGGCCGCGGGGGCGTTCGGCAGCATTGCGCACAAGTATCTCGGCGCGGGCAGCGGATTCGTGGTGCGCTGGGCGTATTGGGCGATGCAAGTGATCGCGATCGGCGGCGAGACGATCGCGGCCGGCGTGTACGTCCAGTTCTGGTGGCCGCAGATTCCGTTGTGGGTGCCGGTCGCGGTGTTCTCGCTGCTGGTGATTGTCGTCAACGGCGCGGCGGTGCACATTTTCGGCGAGTTCGAGTACTGGTTCGCGATGATCAAGGTGTGCGCGATCCTGGTGTTCGTCGCCCTCGGTTTGATTCTCGTATTCTTCGGCCTGCCGAAGGCACCCGCGCCCGGTCTCACGAATCTCAGCGCGGGCGGCGGTTTCCTGCCGAACGGCGTGTCCGGGCTGTTGCTGGCCATGGTGTTCGTGCTGTTCAGCTACATCGGCACCGAGGTGGTTTCGGTGACCGCGGCTGAATCCGAGAACCCGACTCGCGACATCCCGCGCGCGGCTCGGGCGATGGTGGTGCGGCTGGCGATCTTCTACGTCGCCGCAATGCTTGTCGTCGTATTGGTAGTGCCGTGGACGGTCACCGGCGAGGGCGGATCTATCACCGCCAGTCCTTTCGTCCGCGTCTTCCAAGCCGCTGGCGTTCCCGCAGCGGCAACGATCATGAACTTCGTGGTCCTGACCGCCGCGTTGTCCAGCGCGAACACCAACCTCTACCTCACTACGCGCATGCTGCATTCCCTTGCCGGGCACCGATTCGCCCCGTCCTGGGCGGGACGGCTGACCAGGTCCGGAGTGCCGCGCAACGCACTCGTGCTGTCCACTGCGGGCCTGGTGATCGCGACCATCCTGTCCAAGAATTCCGATTCCAACGCGTATCTCGTGCTGTTCGGCATTTCGATCTTCGCCGCGCTCGTGGTCTGGATGATCATTCTGGTGACGCACCTGGCGTTCCGGATCCGCCGTCGCCGGGCCGGGCTGCCGCCGTCGCCAGTGCGGTTGTGGGGTGCGCCGGTGGTGAACGTCGTGGTGATCGCTTTCCTTGCCACCGTCCTGATTTCGACGTTCTGGATCGAAGGTCTCGACCCGGCGTGGAAGTTCGGGATTCCGTTCTTCGTCCTGCTGGTGGTGGCTTACCTGGTGCTGCGGGCGACTGGGCGGACGAAGCAGGCCGCGGAAGCGGAATTGGAGGATTCGACGCTGGTACGCGAGAAGGCCTGATCACGGGGTCAGGTGGGCGGCGAGCTCGGCTGCCGCCTCCTGTACCTGCGCCGCGAAATCCGTGTCCTCGGGCTGATCGGACCATCGCTCGAACGCAGTTTGAAAGACCGCGATGCCGACCTGCGCCAGCATCTTCGCGCTCGATTCGGTCGCGCCTCGTTCCCTTAACGCTCCAACGACAGCTTCGGTGACAGCCGCCAGCTTCGTCCGCTCACGTTCCTGCAGCTCCGGGCTGGACGAGATGACCGCGCGCCGTTGAGCGGCCTGCGAAACCAGGCCAGCGAACAAATCGCCAGCCGCGACCAACGCGGCAAGCAGTGCTGGAAACGGCGGCAGCGCGGGGTCGGCGCGCCGGACAGCGTCGGCCATCGCGTCCGGGAGCTGCTCCGACCCGGCGAACAACACGTCGCGTTTGTCGGCGAAGTAGCGCGAGAACGTGCGGCGGGTGAGCCCGGCGCGCTCGGTGATCTGCGTGACCGTGGCGTTCTCGTAGCCGTGCTCGGCGAACAGCTCCAGCGCGGCTGCGCGGAGCCGCTCCTTGGCTTCCGGATCCCAGCGCGGCATGCAGCCATCTTAGCAGTGATGACACAGTGGGACATCAGTGCTACGGTTGATGTCTCACTGAGTCATCAACTGTGAAGGGATCCATCATGTCTTTGCTTGACCAACGGGTTGTCGTCATCGGCGGCAGCTCGGGCATGGGGTTGGCGACCGCACGCGCCGCGGCGGAGGCGGGCGCGTCCGTCACGATCGCGTCGAGCGGCAAGGAACGGCTGGACGCAGCGCTCGCCGAATTACCGGACAGCTGCGAAGGATTCGTCGCCGACGTGCGCGACGACGCGAACGTCGCGGCCCTGTTCGAGCACGTCGGCCCGCTCGACCACCTCGTGTACACCGCAGGCGACGCGCTACATCAGCAGCCGCTCGCCGACCTGTCGCTCGACGACGCGCAGAGCGGGTTCTATGTCCGTTATTGGGGCGTCGTGAGTGCGGTGAAGCACGCCGCGCCGCGGATCCGGCCGGGCGGTTCGATCGTGCTGACGTCCGGGATCGTCGGCGTCCGCCCGATGCCCGGCGCGGCGCTCGCGGCCGCTTCGGTCGGCGCGATCGAGGGGCTGGCGCGCGGTCTGGCCGTCGACCTGGCCCCGGTGCGGGTCAACGCAGTCCGCCCGGGGCCGGTCCACACGCCGATGTGGGACGCCCTGCCGCAACCGCAACTGGACGCGATGGTCGCTGCGTTCACGGAACGAACGCTGACCAAATCGGTCGGTCAGCCGGACCAAGTCGCGGCGACCAACCTT
This sequence comes from Amycolatopsis sp. NPDC003676, assembly GCF_053587275.1. Classification (NCBI taxonomy): domain Bacteria; kingdom Bacillati; phylum Actinomycetota; class Actinomycetes; order Pseudonocardiales; family Pseudonocardiaceae; genus Amycolatopsis; species Amycolatopsis sp. NPDC003676. The sequence continues at coordinate 2,245 of NZ_JBSFNS010000170.1, read as the reverse complement.
TACTTGATGGAGAACAGTTTCGTCACCGGTGCGGTGATCACCGTCGACGGAGGGTTCGTGCTTACTGGAAGCTGACCTGCTCGCCGGGCTTGAGCAGGTGCAGCCGGTCTTCGAGGCCAGCCTGGGCGAAAGCCGGGCGGAGGGTGTCCGGGCCCTGGGTGAAATGCGCCCAGTGCTCGAAGTGGAGCGGGACGACCTGGCGCGCGTTCAGGATCCGGGCCGCCTGGGCCGCGCCGTCGCTGGGCAGCGTGAGGTACGCCTCGCCGACCAGCGGAGTTCGCGCTCCTCCCGCGAACAGGACGGCGATGTCGATCCGGTCGAAGCGCTCGGCGATCTGCCGCACGACGTCGAGGGAAGCGTTGTCGCCGCTGACGTAAACGGTCGGCTGGCCTTCGCTTTCGAGCACGAAACCGGTGACTTCGCCGACGAGATGCTCGCTGCCGTCAGGCCCGTGCTGCGCGGGCACTCCGGTGATGCGGACGCCGCCGAGGTCGTAGGACTCCCAGTTGGCCAGCGCCCGAACGGGGTCGCCGATCCGTTCCCTCGCCGAGGCAGTGGACAGGACGAGCGGGGCGGCGAGGGCGTACTTTCGCCCCGCCGCGTCCAGGTTGTCCGGGTGCTGGTCGTGGGAGAGCAGCACCGCGTCCACCTCGCCGACCTCCGCCGCGGTGACCGCGGGACCAGCGGTTTTCGCCAGTGTGCGGCTGCCGATCGGGTAGTCACCGGGGGCGTCGAAGGTCGGGTCGGTGAGCAGGCGGATCTCGCCGTACTCGATGAGGGCGGTCGGGCCGCCGACGTACCGGATGCGCGTCATGCGGGTACTCAACTCGCGGAGGGCTGCGCGGTATTCCGGCGCAGCGCCTGGAATTCGACCGGGCTGTGCGCGCTGAACACCGAGACCTCGTCCTGCTTCTCGCGGGCGAGGGTCTGCAACCGGGCGAGGTTGGCGCGGCGGGCGGACCCGTCCATCTGGTTCATCACCTCGAAAGCGCGCATGCCCGGCGGGCAATGCGGGCTCACCGGGGCGACTTCGCCGTGGAAGAAGTACGCGTCACCAGCGTGCAGGAGCCAGCCGTCGCCAGTGTCGACTGCGACGCCGGAATGGCCGTGCGTGTGGCCGGGCAGCGGGACGAGCAGGATTTCCGGCGGCAGGCCACGCAGCGGCTGCACGGCGTCGAAGCCGAACCACTTTTCGCCAGCCTCATCGTACGTGCTCCACAGTGGACTGTGCGCGAATTGTTCGGCGCGGTACCGCGTTTTCTCCGGGAAACTCTTCGGATTGTCCGCGGCGCGGCGTTCGGTGGTGCGGACATGCACTGTGGCGTCGGGGAAATCGGCGAGACCACCGGCGTGGTCGACGTCGAGGTGAGTCATCACGATGTGCCGGACGTCGGCGGGGTCGTGGGCCAGCGCGCGGATTTGCGCCACGGCGGTCTCTTCCATGGTCGGCTTCGCGCCGACCATCGCCATGAACGGACCGCCGAGCCAGCGCCGCGATTCGGTGACGCCGCGGGTGCCGAAGCCGGTGTCGACCAGCACGAGCGAATCGGCGGTCTCCACGAGCAGGCAGTGCGCCACGATCGTGCTGCGCCGCAACATCCCGGGGCGGCCGTCGAGCGCCTTGCCGCCGAGCGGGCGCATCGTGCCGCAGTTGAGGTGGTGCACCTTCATACCGTGCTCCTCTCGCTGAGCCGGACGAAATCGGTCAGGTCGTGCGAGGCGAACACGGTCACCTCGTCGGCGTGGTCCCGGCGCAGTTCGCGCAACCGGCGCTGGTTCTCGCGCCGCGGCCCGGGCAGCGTCTGGACCCGCCGTTCGAACATAGCCAATCCGGGCGGGCAATAGGAATCGGTGTCGATCTCCTGGTGGAAGAAATACGCGTCGCCCGCGTTGAGCACCCAGCCGGATCCGGTGTCGACGGCGACCCCGGCGTGGCCGACGGTGTGCCCGGCGAGCGGCACGAGCGCGACGCCCTCGACCCCGTCCAGCTCGCGGACCGCGTCGAGACCGAACCAGCTGTCGCCAGCGTCCGAATAGGACTTCCACTGTGGACCGTGGCGGAACTGGACGTCGCGGTACCGCGGGTTTCCGGAGCGGTAAGCGTCGAGTTCCTTGCCGTAGACGTGCACGCGGGCCTGCGGGAAGTCGACGAGCCCGCCGGCGTGGTCGAGATCGAGGTGGGTGAGGACGATGTCGCGGACGTCGGCCGGATCGAAGCCCAGCGCACGGATGCGGCTCAGCGCGG
>NZ_JBSFNS010000169.1:0-12780 GCF_053587275.1 Amycolatopsis sp. NPDC003676 | reverse complement strand
CGTCAACGCCCTGTGGAACATCTTCAACTGGGCCGAGATCTCCAAGCGCTTCGACAACGCCGTCGCCGGCGGCAACGGCCTCCTGCTCGGCTGAGGCCCGCGGCGCCACAGGGGCCCGGCCTCGCCATGGCCGGGCCCCTGTTATTTCGCTTGACCTGGAGTGCACTGGAGGTGTGAGAGTGGAACCCATGGACGTCGACGCCTATCTCGCTCGCCTGGACCTGCCGGTGCCTCCGGCGGCAGACCTGGCCGCGCTGCGACAACTGCAGGAACGACACCTGATGCACGTCCCGTTCGAGAACCTGAGCGTGCACCTCGGGGAACCCGTCGAACTCACTGAAGAAGCACTCTTCGACAAGCTCGTGCGCCGCCGGCGCGGCGGATTTTGCTACGAGCTGAACGGTCTTTTCGTCGCCCTGCTGCGAGAGCTGGGCTTCGCCGCGACGCTGCACGCAGCTCGCGTTTTCAACGACGCCGGCGTGCCCGGCCCGCCGCTGGACCACGCCGCCATCCTCGTCCAACTCGACGACGAGCAGTACCTGGTCGACGTCGGCTTCGGCAAGTTCAGCCGGCAGCCGCTGGCGCTGTCCGCGGTCGAGCCGCAGAGCGACCCAGAGGGCGACTTCCTCCTCCTGGACGCCCCGTACGGCGACGTGGACGTCCTGCGCGACGGCAAGCCCGAGTACCGCCTTGAGCGCCGCCCGCGGCAGCTGTCGGACTTCGGACCGATGGCGTGGTGGCAGTCGACGTCGCCGCAGTCGCACTTCACGCAGACCCTGACCTGTTCCCGCCCGACCGCCCAAGGCCGAGTGACGCTGTCCGGCGACCGGCTGATCGAGACGGTGGACGGCGTGCGTCACGAGGTGCTGCTGCCGAACGACGAGGCCGTGCGATTGGCGTATCACGTGTACTTCGGCCTGCGGCTGCGCCGGTTGCCGGTGCGGCCGGGCGAGCATCCGCTCGGGGCCTCCGGCGACGCGCTGGCGACGTCGTGAGTGTTTGTCGCGGTTAGAACCGCGATGAACACTCACGACCCACTTGCTGAACGCCCTTGCCCCATCCGCCCCGCCCCCTGACCATGAACAGAGCCCCGCCTCCCGGGGTTCCCAGGTTGCGGGGCTCTGTCCGTTCCCGAACTGACTGCCGCTCCCACCACGAAGCGGACATGTATGAGGTTAGCCTAACCTCATCAACGGAAGCAAGACCGTCCCAGCGGAGACCTCAGTCTCACCCGCCCGAGTGACAACTTTCGGCGGCCTCCGCTGCCTCTGGCAGCCATTACCGCAGGTCAGACCCGTTCCCGGGGCAGAATCCGCAGGCCGTTGCCGAGCCGCCGGGGCAGCCGGACGCCGCCGCGCCGGATCAGGACCACCGCGCACACCACCGCCGCGATCGCCGAAATCGCGCCGCCGATGTAGAACGGCGACCGGCCGCCGAACGCGTCGGCCATCCAGCCGGTCATCGGCCCGCCGATCGGGTTTCCGCCGATCAGCACCAGCACGTAAATGCCCATCACGCGGCCGCGCATCTCCGGCGACACCGACGTCTGCACCAATGCGTTCGCCGTGTTCAGGAAGGTGATCGTGGCGAAGCCGAGCGGGATCAGCCCGATCCCGAACGCCAGGTACGTCGGCATGAACGCGGTCGCGAACTCGAACACCCCGAGCAGTGCCGCCGACACCAGCATCAGCCGCACCCTCGGCTGGCTCTTCACCCCACGCCTCGCCGATGCCAGCGCACCAGTGAAGGTGCCGACCGCGACGAGGGTCGACAGCAGGCCGTAGCCGTCGGCTTGGGTGTGGAAGACGTTCGCGGCGACGATCGGCAGCGACGTGAAGTAGGTGATGCCGAACGTGCTGACGAAGAACATCAGCACCATCACGGTCACCAGATCCGGCCTTCCGCGCACGTAGCGCAGGCCTTCCATCAGCTGGCCCTTGGCACGCGGGATCGCCGGGCCGCGGAACAGTTTCGCCGGGTTCATCAGCGCGACCCCGGTGATCACCGCGAGCGTGCTCGCCGCGTTCGCGATGAACAGCCAGCCGGTGCCGACCCAGGTGATCGCGAAGCCGGCGATGGCCGGTCCGACGATGCGCGCCATGTTGAAGATCGACGAGTTCAGCGCGACCGCGTTCGCCACCTGGTCGCGGCCGACCATCTCGGCGACGAACGACTGCCGCGTCGGCACCTCGATCGCCGAGGTCGTCCCGAGCATCACGCAGAGCAGGTACACGTGCCACAGCTGGGCCACGCCGGTCAGGTCGAGCACGCCGAGCAGCACCGCCTGCAGGCAGTTCACTGCCTGGATGAGCATCAGCAGCTTGCGCTTGTCGACGCGGTCGGCGAGCACGCCCGCCCACAGCGAGAGCAGCAGCGTCGGGATGAACTGCAGCGCGACCGCGACGCCGAGCGCCACCGGATCGTTGCCCGACAGCGTGAACACCAGCCAGTCCTGGGCGATGCGCTGCATCCAGGTGCCAATGTTCGAGATCACCTGGCCGCTGAAGAACAGCCGGTAGTTCCGCACGCGCAGCGACGAAAACATCGTGCGGCGGGACTTGGTTTCCGGAGATTCCGTGGTGGTCTCAGCGGCGGAAGACGATTTCCCGGCCGCTGCGGAACGGGGGCCGGGTGGAGCGGAACCGGACGGCGGCGGTGCCGTGTCCCGGGTAGCAGTGGATTGGGCCGGACATCCTGTTTCGCTACCCGTGGTGGTCACCTGTGCTAGTTCCCCGCCATCCTGTCGATGATCTCCGCGGCTCGGGAGAGCACTTCGAGCTCTTCCTCGCCGAGTTCGGCCAGTTGCCGGTCCAGCCACGCCTCCCGCACCGAGATGGCCTTGCGCACGAACGCGAGCCCGTCGTCGGACAGCTCGACGATGGCTTGGCGGCCGTCGGTCGGGTGCGGCCTGCGCTCGACGAACCCCATCTCCTCGAGCGCGGCGATGACCCTCGTCATCGAGGGCGGCTGGACGCCTTCCTTCGCGGCGAGCTGACCTGGGGTCAGCGGACCGCACTTGTGCAGGGTGGACAACGCCGCGATCTGCGTGAGCGACACGTCGTCCGCCACCCGCTGTGCCCGGAGCCTGCGGTTGAGCCGCACCACCGCGAGACGCAAGCGGCTCGCCAAGGAACGCTCGTGCGGGTCGCCGGACATATAGTTAGCATACCTCACGACCTGAGGTTCCGGTTTACGCCGGTCAGCTGAGTGCGGCCTCGATCGGCCCGACGGCGAAGTACGCGATGAACGCCACCGCGATCACCCACATCAGCGGGTGCACCTTCTTCGCCTTGCCGGTGACCGCCTGGATCACGACGTAGCTGACGAATCCGGCGCCGATGCCGTTGGCGATCGAGTAGGTGAACGGCATGACCACGATGGTCAGGAACGCGGGCAGCGCGATCTTGAAATCGGTGAAGTCGATGTCACGGACCTGCGCCATCATCAGCGCGCCGACCACGACCAGCGCCGGAGCGGCCGCCTCGACCGGAACCACCTGGTACAGCGGGGTCAGGAACATCGCGGCGATGAACAGCAGGCCGGTGACGACGTTCGCCAGGCCGGTCCGCGCGCCCTCCGCGATGCCGGACGCGGATTCCACGAAGACCGTGTTCGAGCTGGCCGAGCCGAACCCGCCCGCGGCGCCCGCGAGGCCTTCGACAAACAGCGCCTTGCCGACGTTCGGCAACTGGCCGTCCTTGCCGACCAGACCCGCTTCCTTGCCGAGGCCGGTCATCGTGCCCATGGCGTCGAAGAAGTCGGCGAGGACGAGGGTGAAGACCAGCAGCACCACGGTGATGATCGGCAGCCGGGTCCACGCGCCGAACGACACGTCGCCGACCAGCGACAGGTCCGGGAGGCCGACGACCTTGCTCGGCAGCGCCGGATAGCCGAGGTTCCAGCCCTTCGGGTCAGTGCCGTTCGACGGTCCGGCCTTCACGATCGCCTCGACCACGATCGCGAGCACGGTCGAGCCGAGCACACCGATCAGGATCGCGCCCTTGACGCGCTTGGCCACGAGAACCGCAGTGAGCAGCAGACCGACGACGAACACCGCGGTCGGCCACGAGGCGATGGAACCGCCGATGCCGAGCCCGACCGGCACCGTGGTGTGCGCGTCGTCCGGCAGCCGGCGCACGAACCCGGCGTCGACCAGGCCGATCAGGCAGATGAACAGCCCGATGCCGACCGCGATCGCGGATTTGAGCGCGGGCGGCACGGCGCGGAACACCGCGGTGCGGAAGCCGGTGAGCACGAGCAGGACGATGATCACGCCCTCGATGACCACCAGGCCCATCGCCTCCGGCCAGCTCATCTGCGGCGCGATGGTGACCGCGAGCAGGCTGTTGATGCCGAGCCCGGTGGCGATGCCGAACGGATAGTTCGCGACGAGGCCCATCAGGATCGTCAGCACGCCGGCGACCAGCGCGGTCACCGCCGCGACCTGCGGCACCGGGAGGATGTGGCCGAGGACGTCCTTGTGCGCGGACGGAGTGTCCGCCGCGAAACTGCCGATGATCAGCGGGTTGAGGACCACGATGTAGGCCATCGTCACGAACGTGACCACGCCGCCGCGGATCTCCCGTCCGGTGCTCGACCCGCGTTCGCTGATCCGGAAGAAGCGGTCCAGAGTGGACCCGGCCCGTTCGCGCTGCTCCGCCATTTCCCCGCCTGTCTCGCTGTTTCCGTCCGGGTAAACTCTGGTCCGTGGACGAACCGACCAGTGCCCCGGACGCTCCGGCCGCCTTGCGGCACACGCCGGACCTGCCGAAGCGGCTCACCGACCTGACGCCGGTGGTGATCGTAGGTACTGCGCTCTGGCTTGTCGCGCTTGTGGTGCTCTTCTTCACCAGCGGGGGCGTGTGGTTACAGACGTGTATCGCCGGGATCGCGCTCGGGTTCATCGGATTCGGGATCATTTTCTGGCAGCGCGCGGCGGCTCGGCGCGGGTCCAAGTCGGCGCAGCGGCTCTGACGGTCGTGCGTGTTTAGGCCGGTTCTAACCGGCCTTGTCACTCACGACGTCAGTTCAGCATCGTGCGCGGTGCGGGGTCTTCCAGCAGCGCGGTGATGCGGTAGCGCTCGCCCCAGTGCTCGCTCGCCCAGGCGAAGGCGCGCGCCAGCCCCTCGGACGTGTCGGCCGCGTGCAGCCGGTCGTCGGACCACCACGGCACCTCGGCCGTTTCGCCGTCGACCGACACGGTGAGCGGATCGTGCAGCAGCACGCCGCCGTCGGGCAGCGGGATGCCGAGCTGGTCCGCCGCCAGCGCGAGGGCAGGCAGATCCGCCCACGCGACGTACTCGCCAGTGCTCTCGATCTCGGCCTTGAGACTGCTCGCGACCGGGACGTCGAGGAGCTCTGCCAACCGCTCCGGCTCGACCGGCGCGACGATGATCCTCGCCGGTTCGAGCGCCGCCGCGACCCACGGCACGTCCAGGACTACGGCTTCCTCGACGACGCTCCCGTCCGCCGCACGGACTCGCGCTGGCGCGTCGACGTCGGACACGGCTATCGGCGCGGCCACCAACGCCGCGTGCGCTCGGGCGACCAGCCCCGGCGTCGGCGTGCGTTGCGGATCGCCGAGCCTTTCGAGCAGATCGGTGACGTCTTCCGCGGTCTCCAGATCCAGCCCGGTCCGGACACCGACCGCGCGGAGCAGATCGTCGCTCAGCTCAAGGTCTGGTACCGGGTCGTACAGCCCCGCCAGCGCGGTCGCCGAAGCGAGCCGCCACGCGCCGGGCGCTTCCCCGGCCAGCAGGGCGTAGCGCGCGAGCCACCACCCCGCGTGACCGTCCGGGCTGTGCAGCGCCTGCCACGTTTCCGGACGCGCCGCGATCAGCCGGAGGGCGTCGGGCCAGGCGTCGTCCGCGACGAGGTCAAGATCCCGAATGGACACCACCGTCGTCGGCGGCTGCTCGAACGAATCCCACCACTGCTCTTCGTCCGGCAGGTGATGATCGGGTTCGTGCGGCTCCTCGTCCAGCACGACCGCGAACGAGTCGAGCACCTTCGCCGCGACGAGCGTTTCGGTCGGCCAGTCCTCCGCGAATTCCTCGTCCAGCACGGAAAGCGCGCCACCGGGCTCGAACACCTCGGGGTCGATCACTTCCAGCAACGGCGACGTCGGCAGCATCAGCTCGTCCGCGCGTCGCCAGCCGTCCTCCGAGGGAAGCGCGAGCGCCCCGATCCACTCCGGTGCCTGGTTGCCGCAATCCGCGACCAGCCGAAGCACCGCACCGGCGAGGTTCATTCCGTCCAAACCGGACTGAGCGTCGGCGACACTGTGCTCTACCGCGTACTGCAGTTGTTCCGCTTCGAGCAGCTGCTGTGCGTCAGCGTGCTTGGCCCCCAACAGTTCCAGCAATTGGTGCACCGCCCCCGGATGCACCAGCCGGAGCCCCGGAACGTCCACATCAGACAGCAGTTCGCGAAGCTCGCTGCTGCCGTCGACGAGCAGTGCACCCTTGACGCCCGGCAACGTCCGCCCGTCCGACAACGGAACCGGCAGCCCGTCCAGCTGATTCGCGCTGAGCGCGTGGCTTTCGACCGCGACCGCCAGTGCGGCGTACAGCTTCTGCCACCAGTCGGGCTCGCGGTCGATGCCAGTGAGGACTTCAAGAACGTCGCCGATGCCGAGGATGTTCGCGGAGACCGGCTTGAGCAGTCGCGGATTCGCCTCGACCAGCCCCGGGATGACGTCCGCCAGCAATGGAGCCAGCCCGTCGACATCGAGCACCCGAGCCTGCTGGCCGGAAACTTCCTGACCGTCCACTGTGGCCAGCCACGGCTTCCGCGCGAGCTCGGCGTACACCAGCTCTTTCAGCTTCGCGTCCACAGTGGACTGCGGAAATCCCGCTGCAGGAACCAAAGCTGGCCGATGTTCTGCCTTTACCGCCCTGACCAGCTCGACATACTCGCTCGCCGCCTTCTCCAACGCACGAGTGAGCTCTTCTCCGGGAAGCACCCGCCGCCGAGACGGTTCCAACGGCACTTCCGCGATCAACCGAGCCGGAAGCGAAAGCCCCTCGTCGGTCGGCGTCGGCGCGTGCAGCAAATCTTCCTCAAGCGGCCGCGGAACCACTTCGGCATCAACCGGAACCGCCCAGACGCCGTGCTTCAGCCAGCGCTGGTGCCCGCTCGGCGAAGTGATCTCGACGATCTCCTCGCCGCTCCGAGTCCACTTGCGACCGTCCACTTCGGCCTCAGCGAGCCACGGCAGAGCGAGCAGGAGATCCTCGATCTCGTTCGCCAGCCCGTCGAGCAGCTCGGCCCCGGATTCCTTGAGCGGCAACCGCACCTCGGTGACAAACCCGTCGCTCGGCTGCTCCGCGATGGGAAACGGCAGCCGCAAGACTGGAACGTCGCCGTCCCGCCCGGATTCCTCCCGGGTGCGCTGCGCCGAAAACGCAACCCCACCGGAAGTAGAGACGACTCGAGGCTCGTCAGTGACGGTGAGAACGGCCGCGAACCCGACGCCGAACCGCCCGACGGTCCCTTCCTTGGCCGACGCCCGCAACGAAGCCAGCGATTCGACCCCGCGGACGTCCAACGGCGCACCGGTGTTCGCGAACCGCAACTCACCGTCCACAACGGACACCCGGATCCGCCCCGGTTCACCCGCGATCTGCGCGGCGTCGGCGGCATTCTGTGCAAGCTCGACGAACAGCCGATCGCGATACGCGCCGACGCGAAGGTCGCGCTCGGAGTTGGTGTCCTCGATGAAGCGGGTGGGCGAATCGCGCCAGGCGCTCAGGACCGCTTCCCGCAGACGGACTGTCCCGAACGGATCAGCCGCTCCCCCAGCGACTTCGCTCACCGGAGGACATCGCTCCCGTCGGAGTCGCCGTGCTGCTGCTCGGAGTTCTCTTCGCCGTCGGCCGGAGCAGCGTCCGGCGTGACCGACTCGACGACAACCTCAGCAGCAGTACCCGCCGCCGAACCCTCGACCGGTGCCTCGCCCGCAGCCTCAGGAACGGTCTCGGCGGGCACGTCAGCCGTGGTGTCCGCAGCTGCATCCGTCGTCGCGGTCTCCGCCGCAGCCGGCTCGGCGGCGGTGTCCGCCGCCGACTCCGCAACCGGCTCGGCAACCGTGTTCTCCACCGGCTCCTCGACCGCAGCCTCAGGAGCAACCCGCTCGGCGGGCACGTCAGCCGCTGCCTCTGCGGCTGCATCCGTCGTCGCGGTCTCCGCGGCGACCGGCTCAGCGGCAGCCGACTCCTCGGCCGCAACCTCAGTCCCGGCTTCCGCCGCAACCGGCTCAACCGCGTCCGAAGTTTCAGTCGCGTCCGAAGTCTCGACCTCGTCCGAAGCTGCCTCCGAAGCCGCAGCCTCCTCAACAGCCACTTCCGCAGCCGCCTCGGGCTCCACCGCTGCCACCGTGGCCGTCTCCTCAGCCGCAGCAGCCGCCGCTTCCTCCACCACGACCGGGTCCGCCACAACCTCCGGCTCCGGAGCCGCCTCCGGCACCGGCGTGAAGTCGATCAGCGAATCGTCGTAAACCAGCTCCGCGACCGGGACCGAGGAGGTCACCTCGACTCGCACCTCTGAGTGCGCCCCGCACCCGTACGCCACGTCCACGACATGCCCGTCCGCGGGCGCGATGTCGTTCGTGCACGCCCCGAACGCACCGCGCAGCGAACCCGCCAGCGGCACGAAGAAACCGCAGGTCCCGCAAGTCGCGGGCGCACTCCGGGCCATGTCCGAGCGCGGGCCGAACTCGCCGCTGTGCCAGCGGGCGGCCGCGTCCGCCCGGCCGTAGCGCGAGAGGACCTGCACCCGGCCGAGGCCGACCTCGTGGGCCGCTTCCTCGACGGCCGGGTCGTCCGACTGGAGGTACGCGGGCGAGAGGCGCGGGTCGTCTTTGTCCGCGGGGAACAGGTCGCCGACGCCGAGGTCGCCCGCCCGCACCCGCTGCTCCCACGGCACCCAAGCGGGCGCGACCAAGGCCTCCGGGCCCGGCTGCAGCACCAGTTCGCTCACCGTGACCGGCTCGTCCGGTCCGGCCACCGCGACGGTGACCGACCAGCGCCAGCCCCGGTACCCGGGCACCGACGCCTCGAAAAGGTGGCTCGCGGAGACCGCGTCCTCGCGCTCCACCCCGACGTGCTCGCCGACCTGTTCTGCGGGGGCTTCCGCCAGCACGGCCTCCCGCGCGACCGCCACGGCGTCCGCGAGCTTCCGGTGGAGAGAGCCGTCGTCCAGGGTCAACAGCAGCGTCATACCCCCAATTGTGCCGCACGCATCCGCGCCGCCCGTGCCAGGCTGTTCCTCGTGCGAACCCGGATCGTCTGGCCCCTGGTGGCCGCTGCCCTGCTCGGCGGATGCGCGGGCACTCAAGCCACGCCCGCCCAGCCCGAACGGCTCACCGTCCAGGTGCTCGGGACGCTGCCGCACGACTCGACCGCCTTCACCGAAGGGCTCGAGTACTCCGGCAGCACGCTCTACGAGAGCCGCGGCCTCGAAGGGCAGTCCTCACTCACCGCTGGCCCGGCCGGCGGAACTCCAGCCAAACAGGTGACAGTTCCCTCGCCGTTGTTCGCCGAGGGCATCACGGTGCTCGGGCCGAAGCTGTGGCAGCTGACCTGGCGCGACGGAATCGCCATCGAGCGCGACTCCCAGACGCTCGCCGAACTGCGGCGCGTCCATTACGACGGCGAGGGCTGGGGTCTCTGCCACCAGCCCAACGGGCGGCTGGTGATGAGCAATGGGTCGTCGCAGCTCACGTTCCGTGATCCGCAAACGTTTGCGGTCACCGGTTCCGTCGAGGTCGGCCAGGATCAGCTGAACGAACTGGAGTGCGTCGGCGACTCCGTCTACGCAAACGTTTGGCAGACCGGCACCATTCTGCGCATCGACGCGAATACCGGACGGATCACCGCGAAGATCGACGCGGGCAGACTCCGCACGCCGACCCGGCCCGGCGAGGACGTGCTGAACGGCATCGCCGCGATCCCCGGCACGGACGAATTCCTCCTCACCGGGAAGCTGTGGCCGTCGTCGTTCCGCGTGAAGTTCGTCCCGGAAAATCAGCGAACCGGCACGTGAGCGGGCGGCGCGGGACCCCGATGAGGCAGGATTGAACCGTGGCACTCTTCAGCTCGCGCTCCGGTTCCGACAGCCCCCTCGGCGGGCAGTCGGGCAAAGGCCGTGGGAAGAAGAAGCGCCGCTGGACTCCCGAGCCCGGCGCGGCGCAGGCCCGGTCATGGCGCGACACCCCGCCGACCCGGGTCGATCAGTCCGTTGACCAGCGCGTTCGCCAGGCTCCGCCGCAGTACGCGCCGGAGCCGCCGAGGGCCCGGCCGGAGCGCATCCCGCCCGAACCGCCGCGCGGCCGCCCGGCCGAACCGCGCACCGAGCACGTCGATCAGCGTCCTCCCCGCGGCTATCCCGGACGGCCGGAGTCGCGCAGCGCGTTCTACGACGACGCGCCGCCGTTCCACCCGAACGCCGAAGAAGCGCCCACCGGCGCGGTCCCGATGGGACACCGTCCGCCACCGCCCCCGCGCGGCGCCCGGCCGTATCCGCCGCGCGAGCACCGCGGCGAGCCCAGCCACCCTCGGCCGTACGAAGACCGTCCCGGCAGCGCCGGTTACGAGCACTACGACACCGGCGGCTACGCGGGCGAGCCACGCGTCGAGGACGAGCAGGACGAAGGCTTAAACACCACTGCGGTCCCCGGTGCGGGGTCGGTTCCGAAGCTGCCGAAGAAGCTCACCGTCACGCGGGTTGCCGCACTGCGCAGCCGTCAGCTGAGCGGGCAGGCGATCGGTGCGTTCCAGCGCGCCACCAAGGCGGACGGCGCGGACAAGTCCGGGCTCACCTCGCTGATGTACGCGGTGATGCTGAACTACGCCAGCGACGCCGCGATGGCGATCGCGCTGGCCAACACGCTGTTCTTCGCCGCGACCAGCGGCGAGAGCAAGGGCAAGGTCGCGCTGTACCTGCTGATCACGATCGCGCCGTTCGCGCTCGTCGCGCCGGTGATCGGCCCGGCGCTGGACCGGATCCAGCGCGGCCGCCGGCTGGCGATGTGCGTGTCGTCGCTCGGGCAGGGCCTGATGGCCGTGGTGATGGCGCTGCACTTCGACGACTGGCTGCTGTACCCGGCGGCGCTCGGGATGATGGTGCTCTCGAAGTCGTTCACCGTGCTTAAGGCTGCGGTCACGCCGCGCGTGGTGCCACCGGAAATCACGCTGTCGAAGACCAACGCGCGGATCACCGTGTTCGGCCTGATCGCGGGCGGCGCGTTCGGCGCGCTGGCCAGCGGCGTGAGCGGCCTCACCAACTCTTCCGGTGCGCTGTGGTTCACCGCCGCGATCTGCGTGGCCGCAGCCGTGCAGTCGATGCGGATCCCGTCGTGGGTCGAGGTGACCGAGGGCGAGGTCCCGACGTCGCTGTCCGCGCGGCCGGAGCCGAAACAGAAGCGGCAGCGCCAGCCGATGGGTCGGCACATCGTTGTTGCCTTGTGGGGCAACGGTTCCGTCCGCGTGCTGACCGGGTTCCTGATGATGTTCGCCGCCTTCGCGGTGAAGGCGCAGACCGAGCACGCCGGGCACAGTCCGTTCGTGCAGCTGCTGTTGCTGGGCATTATCGGTGCCGCAGCAGGCGTTGGCGGATTCGTCGGCAACGCGCTGGGGTCGCGGCTGCACTTCGGTTCGGCGGACCAGGTGATCGTGGCCTGTGTGGCGGCGTGTGTTGTGACGACGTTGATCGCGACGCTGCTGCCCGGCCTCGCCACGGCGGCGATCGTCGGCCTGATCGGCGCGACGGCCAGTGCGCTGGCGAAGATCAGTCTCGACGCGGTGATCCAGGAGGATCTGCCGGAGCAGTCGCGCGCGTCGGCGTTCGGGCGTTCGGAGACGGTGCTGCAGCTGTCGTGGTGCTTCGGCGGCGCGGTCGGGCTGCTGCTGCCGCCGACGTATTGGATCGGCTTCCTGACCGTGACGCTGTTGCTGGCAGTCGGCCTGGCGCAGACGTTCCTGGTGCAGCGCGGCGGTTCGCTCCTGCCCGGTCTCGGCGGCAATCGCCCATTGCGCCCAGAGCCGACCGGCAGCTTCCCCGCTCCGGGGCCCGCGCGAGGCCGCCGGTAATCTCGGGCCATGCGACGTTCCCGGGTGGTGGCCGTGCTCGCGGCCGGTGGTTTCGCGGTGGCCGGCTGTTCCGCGCCGGGCCCGGTCGAGGTGACTTTCTACGGCGACGGGCACACGATCACCGCCGCCCCGATCGGCAACTGCGACATCAAATCCGGCGTCTGCGCGGCCAATCCCGGCGCGACGGGCAAGCTCAAGGTGCGCCCCGGCCGGTCGGTCCAGATCTCGGTGCCGAAGGAAATCGCCGAGACGCCCTGGAAAGTCACCGTGCAGTACGTGAACGGCAAGGGCGAGCCGCAGCCGCTCAAGGAGGACATCATCACCTCCCGCGACCGCTACGCCTATACCGCGACCCCGCCCGCGAAGGACGACCAGATCGTGGTGGTCGAGATCGCGCAGGCCTCGGTGATCAGCCGCACCGGCGACCCGAACGACGCGGAAGCGGTCACGACGGCGCTGTGGTCGCTGCAGGTACAGCCTGCCTGATTTTCTTCGCACAGCAGTGAAGGGCTCCGCGCCGGGATTCCCGCGCGGAGCCCTTCACCGTTGTTCAGGCCGAAGCGATGGCGCGGCCGATCACGGGTCGAGATCGCGCGGGTGCGGATCCGCCGGGCGACCGCCAGCGCGTGCTCCGGGTCGGCGGAGAACACCGAACCGTTGAGGCCGTAGTCCGAGTTGTTGGCGATGGCGA
>NZ_JBSFNS010000168.1:0-12925 GCF_053587275.1 Amycolatopsis sp. NPDC003676 | reverse complement strand
GGTTTTCCACAGTTCAGCGGGAAAGTGCGTGAATTTCCCGTTCCACAGCAGGCCGCCGATCGCCCAGCCGAGCGCGGCCGAGACGGCGCACGGACCTCGACATCGCGCGGTCGGTGCCGAGCGAGCGAGATTGGCGGCTGCGGAGGGCGTGCGGTTCGGCACGGCGGGCGGCGTAGTAGGTCGTGAGTGTTGATCACGGTTCTCACCGCGATCAACACTCACGAGCAGCTCAACGCTCCTGCTGCGCCTGCGCGTAAGCCTCCAGAGTCGCCAACTGCGCCGCGTCCAGCGAAGGCCGCACCGCCTCGCGAGCCTTGTCCAGATGCGCCGCGGTCACCTCGCGCGCCTCCAGCGACTCGCGCATCGCCGTCAGTGCCGCCTCGCGGATCAGCGCGGCGCAGTCGGCGGCCGAGTAACCCTCCAGCGCCTCGGCGGTGGCCGCAAGGTCCACATCGGACGCCAGCGGGGTGTGCTTGGCCGTCGCGGCGAGGATCGCGGCGCGAGATTCGGCGTCCGGCGGCGGGACGTAGATCCGCCGCTCCAAGCGTCCGGGGCGCAGCAAAGCCGGGTCGACCAGTTCGGGCCGGTTCGTCGCGCCCAGCACGACGACCTCGCGCATCGGCTCCACGCCGTCCAGTTCGGTGAGCAGCGCGGCGACCACCCGGTCGGCCACGCCGGAGTCGGACGACTGGCCGCGGCGCGGGGCGAGCGCGTCGATCTCGTCGAGGAAGATCAGCGACGGGGCGGCGTCGGCCGCGCGGCGGAACAGGTCGCGGACCGCGCGTTCCGATTCGCCGACCCATTTGTCCAGCAGCTCCGCGCCCTTGATCGCGAACACGTTCAGCGCGCCGGTGCCCGCGAGCGCCCGGACGAGGAACGTCTTGCCGCCGCCGGGCGGTCCGTACAGCAGCACGCCGCGCGGCGGTTCGATGCCGAGCCGGGCGAACGAATCCGGGTAGCGCAGCGGCCACAGCACCGTTTCGGTGAGCGCTTCCTTGACCGACGTCATGTTGCCGACGTCGTCCAGGGTCAGCCCGCCGGTGGCCAGATTGTCCGAAGTGGACAGCGAGATCGGCCGGACGGTGGCCAGCGCGTCGAGCAAATCCTGCTGGGAGATCTTGGGTTCCTCGACGTCCCGCTGGCGCAGCGCGGCCCGCAACGCCGCGTCCCGGCGCAGCGCGAGCAGGTCGGCGGCGACGAAACCGGGCGTCCGTTCGGCGAGCACGCCCAGGTCGGCACCGGATTCGACCGGGACGTCGCGGAGCAGGATCCGCAGCAGTTCGACGCGCGTTTTCGCCTCCGGCAGCGGCAGCCCCAGCTCGCGGTCGAGCAGGTCGGCACCGCGCAGCCGCGGATCCACCGACTCGGCCCGCGCGGTCGTCGCCACCACAGCCAGCCCGTCTTGGCGCAGCGCGGCGCGCAGTTCTTCCAGCACCACCGTGGCCACCGGCGGCGGTTGAGTGGCCGGGAGGAGCGCGTCGATGTCGTTGATCAACAGCACGCCCGGACCGTCGCCGTCCGTGGCCCGGTCGATCGCCTCGCGCAGCGACCGGTGTGCCGCATTCGGTTCCAGCACAGCGATATTCGGCGCGGTCACCGACACCACGCGCACCTTCTCCGCCGCGGCGACCGACCGCACCAGCGTCGCCTTGCCGACGCCTTCCGGCCCGGACAGCAGCACGCCCAGATGCGCCGAGGTGCCCAGCTTCGCCAGCAGCTCCGGCCGGTGGAACGCCAGGTCGAACCACTCGGACAGCTTGCGCGCCGCGCCCTCGGCCCCGACCAGATCAGCGACCGGCACCGGCTCGTCCAGCTCTTCCTCGCGAGCCTCGGTGACGACCTCCTCGACGATCTCCGCGTCGAGATAGTCCTCGGCCGCGGTGACAGCGGTGGTGCGAACGAGTGCGGTCGCGGTGCGCACTGACGGTTCGCCAGTCGGCGCGCCAGTGCGCGCACCGTCCCGCCAGCTGACCACAGTGGACGGTCCAACCACGACAACGCCAGCCGGTTCGGTAGCCGTGACGGTCAGCAGTTCGTTGGTCCAGGTCGCCCCGATCACGCGGGACAACTGTCCGCGGACAGCGGCGACGTCCGAGCCCGGCGCGGGCGAGAGGTCTTGCGGCAACAGGGAAACCGCGTCGCCACGGGTCAAAACCTTGCCAGTGAGCGCGAGCCGCAACGTCTGCGGCGACACCGAAACCGACGCCAGCCGAGACCCGGACACCGTGACCGTGCGGGCAGCGGTGACCTCTGCCGGCGAGACCACGACCTCGCCGCCCTCCGCGACGCCGAGGTTCGACATGGTGACGTCATCGGTCAACACGACCCCCGGCGTCGCCTCCTCCGCGGCGGGCGCGGCCAGCGCGGCAGTGCGCCGCGCGCCGGTGAGGTGCACTGCGTCCCAGGCCCGCAGGCCGAGCGCGTCGAGCACTTCCGGGTGCAGCCGGACAACTCCCCGCCGCGCGTCGAGCGCGGACGGCGTGTGCCGGACGGTCAGGGTGATCTGCGGATCGCTCACGCTGCTCACCCTAATGAACCGGCGGGCGGTTGTGGGCGAACGAAAGGCCGCTCAGGGCGTCGCTGACCAGTCGCGGATCGCGGCGACGAATTCCTCGGGCGCGTCGGACTCCACGTAAAGCCCTACGCCGTCGAGACTCACGGTCTTGTGGTTCGGGAAGGACGCCTCCAGACGTTCGCGCTCGCGGGGCCGGAAACCGATCTGAGCGTTGCCCCACACGATCAGCGTCGGCAGGTCGGGAAGGCCAGCTTCGACCTCGGCGAAGAAAGCCCGGCTGGCGAGAATCCGGCCGGGGAGCACGCCGGAGGCCTGGCGTCGCTCGGGCGTGTCCATCGCGCGGCGGTAATGGGTGATCTCGGCGTCGGTCAACTTCCGCTTTCGGTGGCCCATCGGGAGAAACGCTTTGACGACGAGGTTCAGCCTGCGTGCCAGGAAGCGCATCGGAGGTCCGCCGGCGATGCGCCCGAACGCCTCGAAGTACGGATCGCCGTTGACCGGCCAGGCCCAGGCGTTGACGAGCACGAGCCGTTCGAAGACTTCCGGCAGGCGCTGTGCGGCGGCCAAGCCGATCGGGCCGCCCCAGTCCTGCCCGACCAGCGTGACCCCGCTGAGGCCGAGCGCGTCGACGAACCCGGTGACCACGTCGGCGTGCTCCTCGGGCAGGTAGCGATAGCCGGGCGTTGCCGTCGAGAGCCCGAAGCCCGGGTAGTCGAGGGCGACGCAGCGGAAGTCGTCGCGCAGGGCCCGGATCACGTCGCGCCAGAGGAACGACCAGGTCGGATTTCCGTGCAGAAGCAGCAGGGTGGGGCCGGATCCCTCGTCGACGTAATGCACGGTGTGCCCGGCAATGTCGATGAAGCGGCTCTGGAACGGGAACAGGTCGTCATCGACCCAGTCGGGCCGTGCGGTCTCAGCCATGTCGGCCCCCTCGACGCTATGCTTGAGTAAGTCAAGCGTACTTGAGATTGTCAAGCAAGGGGACCTGATGCGCGGCTACGGCCAGTACTGCGGCCTCGCCCGGTCGCTCGAAATCGTCGGCGACCGGTGGAATCTGCTCATCGTCCGCCAGCTTCTGCTCGGGCCCGCGCGCTACCGGGACCTGACCGACGGCCTCCCGGGCATCGCAACCAACTTGCTCGCCGACCGGCTCCGCGATCTGGAGACTGCGGGCGTCCTCGAACGGCGGCTGGCAGGCAAGGGCAGCGCGGTCGAATACGCCCTCACGCCGTGGGGTGCCGAGTTGCGGGAGCCGATCGAGAGCCTGATCCGCTGGTCGACCCCGTTGATGGTCCGCGGCCCCGAGGGCGACGCGTTCCGTCCGGAATGGCTCGCGCTCGCCCTTCCCGCACTGCTCGGCGCACGGGTCAAGATCCGGGCCGCGGCGACCGTCGGCGTCGAGGCCGGCGGCCCGCCCTTCCAGCTCCGCGCGACCCGGTCCGGCGTCGAGGTCGGCCCGAGGGACGGCCGCGAACTCGACGCCGCCGTCCGCGCTGATCCAGCCTGCGTCCTCGGGCTTGCCGCGGGCGCTCTCGCGCTCGACGACGCCAAGGCCCTCGGGATGATCGAAATCGACGGTGCCGAGTCTGTGGTTCGTGCCGTGTTCGCTGCTCGATAGGGCAGAACTAACGGCGGCGAATGCCGATCCGACGCCAGCTGCGCCGCCGCTGGGTCGGTCCGGAAGTGGCCGAGCTGTGGTCCCGCTCCCGCAGGTTCCGGCTCCGCACCACGTCCGAGTTCGTGCGCCGCACCGCGCGCATCGCCGCACCGGCGACGCGGCCCGAGGCCGGACGCAGCCGCAGCCGTCGGTGGCTGCGGGCTCGGCGGATCGCGCGACGCTCTCGCGGCGGCACTTCCCACGCCTCCGGGTGCGCGGCGAGCCAGCGGTGCCGGTAGACCGAATACGGGATGTGCAGCAGGTACAGCACCAGCGCGACCGCCAGTGCCGCCAGCGGGAACACGATGATCGCGGCGGCCAGCAGGCCGACGCCCACCAGCAGCGGCGCGATCGCCTTCGCCGGTGCCTTCACGGTCTTGAGCGACAGAGTCGGGATGCGGCTGATCAGCAGCGCCGCGACCGCGATCGTCCACACCAGCACCACGTACTGCTCGGACCACCAGCCCTCGCCCCACTGCAGCGTGGCGATCAGCGGCAGCATCGCGACCAGCCCGCCGGCCGGCGCGGGCACGCCGACGAAGAACTCGGCGGCGTACGGCGGCTGGTCGGTGTCGTCGAGCAGCGTGTTGAAGCGGGCGAGCCGCAGGATCATGCAGACCGCGAAGATCAGCGACGCGACCCAGCCGATGCGGTCGCCGTGCGCCTGCCAGATGTAGAGCACCAGCGCGGGCGCGACGCCGAACGAAATGCCGTCCGACAGCGAGTCGAGTTCGGCGCCCATCTTGGACGTCGCGTCGAGCAGGCGGGCGATGCGGCCGTCGAGGCTGTCGAGGACGGCGGCGATGCCGATCGAGCCGATCGCCATCGCGTAGTTGCCAGTGAGGGCGAACTGCACCGAGGAGAGACCGGCGCAGAGCGCGAGCACGGTGATCGCGTTCGGCAGCAGCCGGACGCCAGGGGTGGTCACGCGGACCATGGTCAGCTTTCTCCCAGCGCAGGAAGTTCGGCGAGCACGGTTTCGCCGCCGACGGTCCGCTGGCCCTTGGCCACCACGACCCGGCTGCCCGGCGGCAGGTAGGTGTCGACGCGCGAGCCGAAGCGGATGATGCCGTAGGTCTCGCCGGCGGACACCTTGTCGCCCTCGCGGACGTCGCACCGGATGCGGCGCGCGACCAGCCCGGCGATCTGCACGACGACGAGCTCGTGGCCGTCGACCGTGTGCAGCACCAGCGAATTGCGCTCGTTGACCTCGCTCGCCTTGTCGAGGTCCGCGGAAAGGAATTTGCCCGGCTTGTACGCGACCTTCGAGATCACGCCCGCCGCCGGCGTGCGCTGGACGTGCACGTCGTAGACGGAGAGGAACACGCTCACCCGCATCCGCGGCTCGGCGGGCAGGCCGAGCTCGGCGGGCGGAACCGCTTCTTCGATGAGCGAGACGGTGCCGTCGGCGGCCGAGATCGCGACGTTGTCCCGCAGCGGGGGCACGCGCTTCGGCTCGCGGAAGAACGCCGTCATGCCCGCCGTGGCGAGCGCGCCGGCCACGCCGAGGCGCTTGGAGAACCGGCGCGCCACGATGGTCGCGGCCAGACCGCCGAGGAGGAACGGCCGTCCTGCCGGGTGCATCGGCGGGAACGTCTCGCGGGCCAGCTGGACAGCGTGCGCGAGGGGGTTACCGGTGGGCTGGCCGCTCATGGGTCGAGTTCCCCGCTGTTCGTCTCGGTCGGTGAAAGGGTCCGATTTGGGCTTCCCCACGCTACCGCCCGCCTGCGGCGGACCCGTTGGCCCCTGGTCGTAAGGGTTGCCCCGGCGCGGGTGGGCGCGACCACAAACCGGTAACGACGCGTCGAACAATCCGATAACACCGGGTAGTTGACGCCGCTCGGGACCGGTGCCCGGGCCGACCTGGCGAGGGAGACGATGGCCGTACCCGATCTGCTCGCGCAACTGCTGCGCGCCTGGCGCCGGGATGTCCTCTCGGCACCCGTTCCCCAGCTCGTCGACCCGGTGCACGCCGCCCGGCTCGTGCGGGACGCGGCCCGGGTGCATGCGTCCCCCGACGAAGCACGCACCCGGGCGCGGAACGGATCAGTTTAGTCCGCGACCGGGGTGTTCTGACAGATCGTCGGGAAACCGTTACCAACGGTCACGATCGCGGCGGCTCGCGGTGGCGGCGCTGACCAGCCGCAACACGAGCAGCAGCACGATCGCGCCGAGGATCGCGACGCCGAAGCTCGGGAAATCGAACTCGAAGTGTTGCTGCTCACCGGTCGCGAGCCGGTAGATGAAGCCGCCGAGGGCCGCCCCGACCACGCCGACCAGCACGCTGACGAGACAGCCCTGCCGCTGCCGCTCCCGGCCGCCGACCACGAGGTTCGCGATCCAGCCGACCAGCGCGCCGAAGACGATCCACAGGATGATGCCCATGCTCGCGAGGATACCTTCGGGCTAATGCACAAGAGTTGTTGTACAACGACGTTTGTGCATCATGGAGGTCCGCGATTCCCAGGTGCTGGCCGCGATGTCGCATCCGCTGCGCCGCCGCCTGCTGGACATGCTGAAGCCCGACGGCCCGGCCAACGCGTCGGAGAAAACCGGGCAGGCGGTGGGCAATGTGAGCCATCACCTGAAGGTGCTTTCCGGGGCCGGGCTGGTGATCGAAGCGCCGGGACCGGCGGGAGCGTTGGTGACGGAATGGCGCGACGCGTGGTCTCTTCTGATGCGTGGATGCGGCTGACGCCTTCGGAATTGACTGAGCTGAATGAACGGATGACTGCGCTTTTCTCTGAATTCGGCGCCAAGGCGGCTGCTGATCCTTCTGCGGAACGGAAGCCGGTGTTCGTGTTCGGGCGTGGTTTCAGAGCTGAGCCGTGCGGGGTGCCGCGTTCCGTCTCTTGTGGACTGGACGGGACTGCGGGGCTGCGTCTGCCGGGCTAGTGCTGCGGCAGGCGGTGCGGTGTTCGCGGAAATTCGTTTCGAGCGCTGCCGCGGTGCCTCTACCGTGACGTGGTGATGGCTGAGGTGATCCTTCTCAACGGTGGGTCCAGTTCGGGGAAGTCCGGGATTGTTCGGTGTCTGCAGGCAATCCTGCCGGATCCGTGGCTGGCCTTGGGGACGGACACACTGGTTGGGGCGATGCCCGCGTCGAATGCCGGGATCGAGTTCGCTCCGGACGGACAGGTGATCGTCGGGCCGGAATTCCGAACACTGGAAGCGGCATGGATCGAGGGGGTCGCCGCGATGGCCCGTGCGGGGGCCAGGGTCGTCGTTGACGAGGTCTTCCTCGGCGGAGCGGACTCGCAGAAGCGATGGCAGAAGGCTTTGGGCGAACTGCGAGTGTTGTGGGTCGGCGTCCGATGCGACAGTGCGATTGCCGCGGGCCGTGAGGTCGCACGAGGTGATCGGGTCGCCGGCATGGCGGCGTCCCAGGCGGAGATGGTCCACCGGGGCGTGGTCTATGACCTGGAGGTGGACACCACGCGCACCGAGTCGTTGGAGTGCGCGCGGACCATCGCCGCGCATGTCGGCTGATCGGCGGCCCGGTTGCCCGCCGTTAAAGCAGCAGCACCTCGACCTCATCCCCCTCCGCAGCCGCCGAAACCTCCTCCGGCAGCACGATCAAACAATTGGCCTGCGTAAACGCCGCCAGCAAATGCGACCCCGGCCCGCCCCGAGGCCCGACAATCCCAGTCACCTCGCCAAGTACCGGCGTATAAAACCCCCGCCGGTACTGCCGTCGCCCAGCCGGTGAAGTCATGTCCTCCGTCAACCGAGCCCGCACCCGCCGCCGGTCCACGTCCGAATGGCCCATCGCTGACAGCACTGCCGGTCGCAAAAACGCCTCGAACGACACCAGCACACTCACCGGATTCCCCGGCAGCGTCACCACCGGCACGCCGTTCCACCGCCCGCACCCCTGAGGCCCACCAGGCTGCATGGCGATCTTCTGGAATTCCACGCCCTGCCCAGTCAGCGCGTCCTTCACCACCTCATACGCCCCGGCCGAAACCCCGCCAGACGTGATCAGCAGATCCGCCGACTCCAGCCGCGGCTCGATGATCTTGCGGAATTCCTCCACGTCGTCGACCACGCTGCGCACGACCTCGACCCGGCAACCGAGCCCCTGCAAAGCCGCCGCCAGCATCACGCTGTTCGATTCGTAGATTTGCCCGTGCTGCAACGGGTTCGGGGCTTCCACCAGCTCCGTGCCGGTCGACACCACCAGCACCGACAGCGGCCGGTACACCTCGAGCTCCGCCAACCCGACCGCGGCGGCGAGGCCCAGGTGCGCATGGCTCAGCACGGTGCCCGCGTGCAGCGCGACGGTCCCCTTCGTGACGTCCTCGCCGATCCGGCGGATGTGGTTGCCGGCAGCGGCCGCGCGGGAGATCCGGACTTCCGCGGTCCCGCGGTCGGTGTCCTCGACCATCACGATCGCGTCCGCGCCCGGCGGCAGCGGCGCGCCGGTCATGATCCGCTGAGCGGTACCCGATTCGAGTGGGTTGACGTCGACCCGTCCGGCCGGGATGTCGTCGGCCACCGGAAGCGTCACCGGGACCTCGGCGACGTCCGCGGCGCGCACGGCGTACCCGTCCATCGCGGAGTTGTCGAAGGGCGGCAGCGCCACGTCGGCGAGCACGTCGCGGGCCAGGACGAGCCCGGTGGCTTCGGCCACCGGAACAGTGCGGACAGGCGCGCGGCCGAGCAGTTCGGTCACGGTCTCGCGGTAGGCGTCGACGGAGATCACGCGGACCATCCTCCCTCTTGCTGCCCGTCGTGCAACACTCTCCCGGCACAAGCCGGGGAGTACGGGGAGAGTTCTGATGCAGTTTCGGGTCCGCAACCAGCCCGGGCGCGCCGCGCTCGCGAACTCCCGCTGACATGCGCGTCCACACCAGGCACACGCCGGGATTCGGCGTCGCCCGCGTGCTGCTCGCCCCCGGCGAAGCCGTGCAGGCGGCCTCGGAATCGTTGCTGGCCAGCAGCTTCAACGTGGCCGAGACGAACCAGAACCGCGGCCGCAAGGGCGGCCCTTCGGTGTTCACCGCGCCGCAGGAAGGCGGCTGGGTCGACCTGGCCCCGCTCGGGCCCGGCGACGTCTATCCGCTCGAATTGACCGGTTCCACCGGCTGGTCGGTGCACCGCGAAGGCGTCCTCGCGCGGCCGAGCACGGTCCGCGTCGACCAGAACTGGGCCCCGCTGCAGCAGTTGTTCGGCGCCGATTCCGGGTTCCTCGAGCACTACAGCGGCCGCGGCCCGCTCCTGCTCACCGCGCCCGGCCCGGTGGACTCGTTCGACCTCGGCCGCGGCGAGATCGTGACCGTGCGCCCGGACTATCTCCTCGCCTATCCCGACATCGTGCAATGCCGGTTGCGCGCGCTTGATCCGAGCGGTCCGCAGTCGCTGCGAACCGGCGAAGGACTCGTCCTCGATTTCGCCGGACCGGGCACCGTGCTCGTCCAATCGCGCAACCGGCGAGTGTCGCAGGCGTAAGGGGAATCTGCCGATTACCCCATTGCCGGGAGCGCTGATTCCGGTAGCGTGAACTCCACTTCGCACGCTGATGGACAGCGATTTCTTGTCCCGAGGGAGGCGCCGTGGCACTCGGCACCGTCAAGTGGTTCAACTCGGAAAAGGGCTACGGGTTCATCGAATCCCCCGAGGGTCCGGACGTCTTCGTCCACTATTCGGCCATCCAGGCCGACGGATTCCGCACTCTCGACGAGGGCGATCGGGTGGAGTTCGAAGTCCAGTCCGGCCGCGACGGCCGAAGCCAGGCCGCGGACGTCCGCAAGGTCTAGCGAGGCAGCTGTCCTGACCGGTTGGGCGAACCGGCAGTGGCAGCGGATACCGGCGCGTTAAGCTGCGCTGCGTGACAGGCGACGTGTCGGGGGACCTCACCGGTCGCCAGCTGGGCCACTACCGCATCGACTCGGTGCTCGGCAAGGGCGGCATGAGCGTGACCTACCAGGCCACGGACACGCGGCTCGGCCGCAAGGTGGCGCTGAAGGTCATCGGTGACCACCTCGGCGCGGACGCCGAGTTCCGCGAACGGTTCGTCGACGAGGCACGCAACACCTCCGCGATCGACCACGCCAACGTCGTGCCGTTGTACGACTTCGGCGAACTCGACGGCATGCTCTACATCGCCATGCGGATGGTCGACGGCGGCGACCTCGCCGGCCTCATGTCCGCGGGCCCGATCAGCCCGTCGCGCGCGCTCAGCCTGCTCGACCAGGTCGCCGACGCCCTAGACACGCTGCACAACCACGGCCTCGTGCACCTCGACGTCAAACCGGCCAACGTCCTCGTCACCAGCCGCGAGACCTCCCGCGAGCACGTCTACGTCGCCGACTTCGGCCTCACCCGCCGCGGCGCCACCGGCCACCGCACCCGCGGCGGCGACTTCCTCGGCTCGCCCACCTACGCCGCCCCGGAACACCTGCGCGGCGAACCGCTCGACGGCCGCACCGACCAGTACGCCCTCACCTGCGTGCTGTTCGCCTGCCTGACCGGCAACCCGCCGTTCCGCGGCGACGTCCCCGCCGTCATCAAGGGCCACCTCGGCGGCGAGCCGCCGTCGGTGGCGAGCGTGGTCGCGCTCCCGGCCGCCGTGGACGAGGTCATCCGCAAGGGCATGGCGAAAAGCCCGAACGACCGCTACCCCAACTGCGTCGCGATGATCGCCGCGGCCCGGGTGGCGCTCGGCCCGCTCGCGACCTCGGACACCCCGCCGGGCCCCGCCCGGCCGAACGGACTTCCGGAGGCGGGCATGCAGCAAGGACCTGGTGGCGCGGGCGGACCCAGTGGTCCCGGCGTTGGCGGTCCCGCCGGGCCTGGTGCCGGTGGACCGGCTGGTCCTGGCGGACCGGGCGCGCAGCCGGGAGGCCCCGGGGCTGCGGGACCGGGTCCTGGCGCTCCCGGCGTCGGTGCCCCGGGTGCGCCCGGCGGCCAGGCCGTTCCCGGCTCTTGGGCACAACCCGGCCAGCCCGGATACGCCACCCAAGGCGGCTACGGCGGCCCCGCCGGTTACGGCAACCAGCCCCCGCCCGGTTATCCAGCACAGCCCGGTCAGCCGCAGCCGGGTCAGCCGCAGCCCGGGCAACTCGGCCAACCGCAGCCAGGTCAGCCGCAGCCAGCCCAGCAGGGCTACCCCGGCCAAGCACCGGCAGGCCCCCCGCCCGGCTACGGCTACCCGGGCCAGCCAGGCCAACCGGGTCAGCAGCCTCAGCAAGGCCCCCCGCCGGGCTACGGCGGCTACCCGAACCAACCCGGCTACCCCGGTCAGCCGAACCAGCAGAACCACCCGACCCAAGCCTTCGGCGACCCGATGCGGCTGCGCCCGCCGTCCCCGGCGGGCGGCGCGGGCGCGTTCGAGAAGCAGGCCAAGAGCGGCGGCCTGAAATGGCTGTGGATCGCGCTGGGCGTGCTCGTCGTGGCCGGGCTGGTCGTCGGCGCGATCTTCCTCTTCGGCGGGGACGACAACGGCAACGGCGGGACCGCCCCGACGTCGTCCGCGCCCAACATCCCGGTCGGCCCCGGCGGCTCGAAGTCCGCCGGTCCGTCGTCGCTGCGCCCGCCGCCGTCGTCGATCCACATCCAGCCGAGCCACTGACGCGGCCGACCTGCTGCGGAAGCGCACCGACGCTGACCTGCGCTCCTTGCACTCGACCCCGGAGAGTGCTAAACACGGCATTGGCACTCGACGCCGTCGAGTGCTAGGCGAGCGGTCACCGACCGCCTGCCTGAAGGTCGGGACGGTGAGGCTGACCCACCGGTCAGTCGTCCGTCGCGGGCACCGAGCCTGGCCGAGGACGTGTCCTGCTGCCGCCGCTGGAGACAGCGCGGCGGTGGCGCCCAATACCGGAGGACCACACCGCAATGGCCAAACTGATCGCGTTCGACGAGGACGCCCGCCGCGGTCTTGAGCGCGGCTTGAACACCCTCGCCGAAGCCGTCAAGGTGACCCTCGGCCCGCGGGGCCGGAACGTCGTGCTCGAAAAGAAGTGGGGCGCGCCGACGATCACCAACGACGGTGTCTCCATCGCCAAGGAGATCGAGCTCGAGGACCCGTGGGAGAAGATCGGGGCCGAGCTCGTCAAGGAAGTTGCCAAGAAGACTGACGACGTCGCGGGCGACGGCACCACCACCGCCACCGTGCTCGCCCAGGCGCTCGTGCGCGAGGGCCTGCGCAACGTCGCGGCCGGCGCCGACCCGATCTCGCTGAAGCGCGGCATCGAGGCGGCCGTCGAGGCCATCACCGAGCAGCTGCACAAGGCCGCCGTCCAGATCGAGACCAAGGAGCAGATCGCTGCTACCGCCTCGATCTCGGCCGCTGACCGCACCATCGGCGAGCTGATCGCCGAGGCGCTGGACAAGGTCGGCAAGGAAGGCGTCGTCACCGTCGAGGAGAGCAACACCTTCGGGCTCGAGCTGGAGCTCACCGAGGGCATGCGCTTCGACAAGGGCTACGTGTCCGGTTACTTCGTGACCGACCCGGAGCGCCAGGAAGCCGAGCTGGAGGACCCGTACGTCCTGCTCTTCGGTTCCAAGATCTCCAACGTCAAGGACGTCCTGCCGCTGCTGGAGAAGGTCATCCAGTCCGGCAAGCCGCTCCTGATCATCGCCGAGGACGTCGAGGGCGAAGCCCTGGCGACCCTGGTCGTCAACAAGATCCGCGGCACCTTCAAGTTCGGAGGTGGTTCTTCTACAGGTACCGTCACTTGCGCTTCGTCCCTGTCGAAAGAGGTTTACAACCCGAAGGCCGTCATCCCTCACGCGGCGTCGCTGCATCA
>NZ_JBSFNS010000167.1:0-13163 GCF_053587275.1 Amycolatopsis sp. NPDC003676 | reverse complement strand
TCGCTGGCCTGGGGAAAGGGTTAGCGGCGGGTGGCGAAGCCCGCCCGGCCGGAGATGAGCTTGTCCAGCAGCATCACCAGCACGCGCTGCTCGGCCTCGGTGAGCACCTCGACCCACCCGGCCTCGCGTTCGTTCTGCGCCTCGAACACCTCGAGCATCTCGGCGTGCCCGGCCTCGGTGAGCGAAAGCCGCACCGAGCGGCCGTCGGTCTCGCCCGGCGTCCGCGTCAGCAAACCTTCGCTGACCAGGGACTTCGCCAGGTTCGACACCGCCGCCCGGCTCATTCCGGTGAGCCGGGCGGCGGCGGACGGTTCGAGCGGCCCGGCCAGCCACACGACGAACAGCACGCGAAACGCCGACCACGACCGCCCGCGCGGCCGGTGCACGGCGGATTCGAGGTCGTAGGTCACCAGGTTCGAAGCCCGGTTCAGCGTCAGCAGCACCTCGGTCGCCAGCTGGTGGCGGAACCCGAACTCGTCGGCCAGCCTGCGGTTGGCCAGCGCGATGAACGACCAGAAGTCGAGCGAGTCCGGGTCCGGCGGCGCGGCGGAGTCCTGCATGGACAGCACGGTACCCGCGCCGCCGGGATAATCAAACTCGAAACTACTTCACCGGACGAGCCAGGCGGGCGCCCGCGTCGCGCGGCACCTTCAGGAACGCCAGCATCACCGCGGCGACGATCAGGCAGCTGATCGGGAAGTACAGCCCGACCGTCACGTCGGTCTCGGTCGCCGCGAGCCCGATCGCATACGGCCCGAAGAACCCGCCGAGCGCGGCGATCGAGTTGATCGCGGCCAGCCCGACCGCGGTGTGCTCCTTCGACAGCACCCGCGCGGCCATCGCCCAGTACGGCGCGAGGTAGCCGAGCACGCCGATCGCCGCCAGCGACAGGCTGATCAGCGACAACGTCGGCACGGTCTTGAACTGGATCGCGCCGAAGAACCCGATCGCCGCCACCAGCACGGTGCCGATCACGTGGCCCTTGCGCTCGCCGGTGCGGTCGGAGTTGCGGGCGAGCAGCAGCATGCCGACCGCGCCGACCACGTACGGGATCGCGCCGAGCAGGCCGATGTTGGTCGAGGAGTACTTCGGGTCGAGCTGCTTCACGATCAGCGGCAGGAAGAACGTGAGCCCGTACAGGCCGCAGGCGATGAAGAGGTTGGAAATCGCCAGCAGCATGACCTTGCCGTCGCGCACCGCGCGCAGCTGGCCGAGGAACGTTTCCTTCTCCTCCGGCACGTACTCGCGGTCGATTTCCGCCTGCAGCCAGGAGCTTTCCTCGGCGGTCAGGAACTTCGCGTCGGCCGGCTTGTTCGGCAGGTAGAAGAAGGTCAGCAGGCCGATCAGCACCGCGGGCGCGCCCTGCAGGATGAACACCCACTGCCAGCTGCTCATCCCGAACCAGTGCACGTGGTCGAGGATCCAGCCGCCGAAGAGGCTGCCGAGGATCAGCGCGATCGGCTGCGCGAGCGCGAGCGTCGCGATGGCCCGGCCGCGCTCCTTGCCGCGGAACCAGAAGGTCAAGTACAGCAGCAGACCGGGGAACAGGCCCGCTTCGGCGATGCCGAGCAGGATCCGCGCGATCATCAGGTGCGTCACGCTCGCGACGAACCCGGTCAGCACGGTCACGATGCCCCAGCTGACCGCGATCCGGCTGAGCCACAGCCGGGCCCCGACCTTCTTCATGATCATGTTGCTGGGGACCTCGAACACCACGTAGGCGAGGAAGAAGATCGCCGACGCGACGCCGAAGGTCGCGGCCGTGATGGTGAGCTCTTTGGCCATGCCGAGCTGGGCGTAGCCGATGTTCGCCCGGTCCATGTAGTTGAAGATGTAGAGCAGCAGGACGATCGGCATGACGCGGACGCCGACCTTGCGGACGGTTCGTCTGGCCAGCGGGGAGTCCGCCGTGGTGGCGGCTGCGGCGGGGACGGACATGAGGTTTCTCCTCGACGGTGAGCAGTAACTCTTGAGGGGTCAGGCAGCGGCGGAGCGGCCGGCGATGCGGCCCATGGTGACGGCGTTGGCGACCGCGTTGCCGCCGCCGACGTAGCGGAAGCCGAGCACGCCCGCCCCGGCCTCGCCCGCGGCGAACAGTCCGGGCACGCGGTCGCCGCGGACGTCGAGCACGGCGGCGCTGGAGTCGATCTCCAGCCCGGCGTGCGTGCAGACCAGTTCGGCGGGCAATGTGCGGGCGGCGAAGAACGGTCCGGTGGCGATTTTCGCGGGCGGTTCGGTCGATCCCTTGGCGGACAGCGTTTCGTGCCGCAGGAACTCCGGGTCCTCGCCGGTGGGGAGCTGGACGTTCCATCTGTCCACAGTGGCCCGTAGAGCTTCAGCGGGCACGTTCATCTTGCCCGCCAAGGCTTCCAGGGTGTCGGCGCGCAGGGTGCGGCCGGCGTCCGCTTCGGACAGTACGTGGTCGGCGTTCCAATGCGCGTAGCCCGGCGGGAGGTCGCGGCGCGCTCGGTCGTCGAAGACCATCCACACTGGACCGTCTTGCGCGGAAATGATGCCGCTGGACACCGCGTACGACGCGTCCTCGTCCATGAACCGGCGGCCGTGCGCGTTCACCAGCACGCGCGAGCGCGGCGGGAAACCGGACTGCCAGTGGTGCAGGCGCTGGAAATACGCGGTCGGCAGCAGCAATCCCCAGCCCTCGCCGGTGATCGAGGCGGACACCTGCTCGCCGAACGCGAAGTGGTCGCCCCGCGAGCCGGGCGCGGCGACGACGAACAGATCCTCGCCCGCCGCGTCCGCGTCCGGGTAGTACTGCGAGCGCAAAGCGGCATCCTGGGCGAACCCGCCGCTGGTCACGATCACCGAGTTCGCGCGGACCTCGATGCCGTCGGCGACCACGCCTGCGACCCGGCCGTCCTCCACGAGCAGCCGTTCGACCCGGGTGTTCAGCACCGCTTCGGCACCAGCCTTGCGGCGAGCGCGGTCGAGCACCTGGACGAGGCCGTAGCCCTGGTCCTTCGGCACGTGCCCGCGCCAGACGTCCTCGACGCCCGCACGGGTCAGGCCCGGCGTGTGCGCGTCGTGCGACACCTTCGCCGGGATCTCCGCGCCGAGCCCGATCAGCCATTCGACGGCGGGACCGGCTTCTCGGCAGAACGTCTTGAGCAGTCCGGGTTTCAGCTGCCACTGGTTCAGGTCGAGGTAGTGCTGGAAGAACCGCTCCGGCGTGTCCTCGATGCCCAGTTCGCGCTGGACGCTCGTGCCCGCCGCGGTGAGCATGCCCGCGGACAGCTGGGTCGAGCCGCCGAGTTCCTTCTCCGACTCGAACAGCATCACCGAGGCACCGTGCTCAGCCGCGGAGACCGCCGCAGCAAGGCCCGCGCCGCCACCGCCGATCACCACGACGTCAGCGTCGACGCTCATCCGAGATCACCTCCGGTTTCGGCGAGAATGCGATGGTAGAGACCGTTCGAGACGAGACCACCGTCCACAGTGACCTCGCTTCCGGTCAAATAGGTGGAGCGATCCGACAGCAGGAACAGCACCGTGTCGGTGATTTCCTTGGGGTCGGCCATCCTTCCGGCAGGCACACTGTCCACAGCGGACTTGACGAACGCGTCCGCGCCGGCCAGCAGCCCGGTGTCGACCAGTCCGGGGTGGACGGAGTTGACCCGGATCCGCCACTTCGCGAAATTGCCCGCGGCGGACTTCGACAATCCGGTCAAGCCCCATTTGCTCGCCGAGTAGGCGGGGGAGAAGTACCCGATCTGGCCCGAGATCGACGAGATGTTCACGATCGAACCGCCGCCTGAATCGCGCATCAGCGGCGCCGCCGCGCGCATCCCGTGGAACGGCCCGGAGAGGTTCACCGCCAGCACGCGGTCCCAGACTTCCGCGGTGGTGTCCTGGAATTCCAGCCGCCGGGAGATCCCGGCGTTGTTCACGAGCCCGCCGAGCGAACCGTGCTCGGCGCGGATCCGATCGAGCACGCGAGTCCACTGTGCTGGTTCGACAACGTCCATTGTGTACGGAGTAGCCGCACCACCGGCCGCGCGAATCTCGTCCGCGATTTCGTCCGCACCAGCGAAATCCGCGACGCAGACGTGCACCCCACGCTCGCCGAGCGCGCGGGCGTGTTGCGCGCCCATGCCATTCGCCGCGCCCGTCACGAGCACGACGTCCGGGTAGCGCACGGCTTCGGTGGCGTCAGACATGCCGGGAGCCGCCGTCGACCGCGAGGCTGTGCCCGGTCACGTACCGCGAGCTGTCCGAAAGCAGGAACAGCAACACGCTGCAGACCTCTTCCGGCGAGCCGATCCGGTGCAGCGGCACCGCGTCCAGCGCCTTCGCCAGCGCGGGCGCGTCGTCCTGGATCCAGCGGGTCATTTCGGTGTCGATGTAGCCCGGGGCAATGGAATTGACGCGGATGCCCTGGTCGCCGAGCTCCACCGCGAGCGATTCGGTGAGGTGCGCGACGGCCGCCTTCGAACTGCAGTACGCCGCGCGACCCTTCCGCACACGGACCGCGGACACCGACGCCATGTTGACGATCGCGCTGCCCGGTTCCATCCGCGCGGCCGCGGCCTGCGCGCCGAACAGCACGCCCTCGACGTTCACCGCGAGCGTCGAGCGGATCTGCTCCGGGGTGATGTCGGGAACCTCGCCGTAGGGGAAGATCCCGGCGTTGTTGACCCAGAAGTCGATGCGGCCGAACTCGTCGATCGCGCGCTGGGCGAGCGCGACGTGGTCCTCGGCGCGGGTGACGTCCACCGCGGACGCGACGATCCGGCCCGGCTTGTCCTCAATGGACTCGGCGGCGAGCGCGGCGGTGAGTTCGTCGGCGGTGGCGGTCATCGCGGCGGTGTCGAGATCGCCGCCCACCACGTGCACCCCGCGCGTGGCGAGACCGGCGGCGAACCGCGCGCCCATGCCGCGGGCCGCGCCGGTGACCACGGCGACCTTGCCCGGCATCTCCGGGTACCGCGCGGTCGCGGGCTGGTGCAGCACCCGGCCGGGGCCGGTGGGGGTGAGAGAGGGGTGGGGGGTGGGCAAGAGGGCTCCTAGGGTGAGGGTGGGTGGGGGGGTGTCGTGAGTGTTTATGCCGGTTCTGACCGGGATAAACACTCACGAGGGTTCTCAGGGCTCGCGGTGCACGGTGCGACGGCGCACGCGCCAGCCTTCCGCGGTGCGCACGAGCTCGTCGTCCAGCACGGTGAGCCGGTGCAGTCGCGGGGATCCGCCTTCCGGAGTCCCGACGATCTGCAGATAAGCGAGCGCTCGCAGGGCATCCCCGGACTGTCCTGACCGGACTTCCACTGTGGACACCACGTGCCGCAGCCGCTCGCCGGACTCCGCGCACCCGGCGTGGAACCGCTCGGCGAACGCGGTCAGCGCGGCCGTGCCGACCTCGGGTTCCGGATAGCTGGGCGAGACGAACTCCCCGTCCGGGGTGAACGTGGCGGCCCAGCGCGCGGCCTGCCCGGAGTCGATGGCGTGACTCTGGCGGCCGTAGAGCTGATGCACCGCCAGCACGTCCTCGACGGGGACTTCGCTCATGTCAGGGACCTCGATCCGCGGGGAGTTGCCTCGAGCGGCAAACGTGCTATATTCGCACGCACCGTGCGATATGTAGGAACAGTAGGTCGCCGGACAAGCTGTCGTCAAGGGAGTCGTGTGTCCGAAACGGGGACGTCGAAGACGCTGAGCCATGGGCTTCAGGTGCTGGAGCTGCTGGTGGAGCATCCGCAGGGGCTCACGATGACCGAGATCGCCGAGGGGATCGGCGTGCACCGGACGGTCGCGCACCGCCTCGTGCGCACGCTGGAGGCGCACCACCTCTGCCGGCGTGACCGGTTCAAGCGGATCTCGCTCGGCACCGGGCTCGTGCGCCTCGCCGAACCGGTGGAACAGGACCTGCGCACGCTCGCGCGCCCGGTGCTGGAGGAACTCTCGGACGCCGGTCGCGCGTCGGCGCACCTAGTCGTCCGCGAAAACACCGAGCAGGTGCGGATGCTGATGATCGTGGAGCCGCGGCAAGCGCGGATGCACGTGTCGTTCCGCAGCGGCCAGCTCGACCCGATAGGCCGCGGCTCGGCCGGGCTCGCGCTGCTTTCCGCGGAGCCGCCGGTGGAGGGGGAGCGTGAGGAGATCACGCGCGCCCGGTCGCGGGGTTATGCGGTGTCGGTGGGGGAGATCGCACCGGGGATCACGGGGATTTCGGCGGTGGTGCCGACTGGTCGTGACGCACCGGGCACGAGTATCGGCCTCTCGCTGTTCGAGGCCCCGGACCCGGATGAACTGGGCCGGTTGGTGGTGGCCTCAGCACAGCGCCTGGGCTCGCTGCTGAAGTGACTTGACGGCGACGAGCCGGGCATCGTGCAGGTCGGGCTCGTGAGTGTTTATGCCGGTGAGAACCGGCATAAACACTCACGACCCACAGCGCTAACGGCCGACGAGCCCAGCCTCGTGCGCGAGCAGCCCGGCCTGGGTCCGGTTCGTGCAGTCGAGCTTCACCAGCATCCGCGACACATAGCTCTTCACCGTCGCCTCCGCCAGATGCAGCCGACCGGCGATGTCCGCATTGGACAGTCCTTCTCCCAGACAGGCCAACACATCCCGCTCCCGCTCGGTCAACCCGGCGGTCCGGCGGCGGGCCTCGTCGTCGCGGCGGTGGCCGTCCGAGGACAGCGCCACCAACCGGCGCGCTGCCGACGGCGACAGCACGGTGTGCCCGTCCGCGGCAACGCGGACCAGGCCGATCAGGTCCTCCGGCGGCGTCGATTTCACCAGGAACCCGGCCGCGCCCGCGCGGAGGGCGCGGATGACGTAGGTGTCCGCGTCGAACGTCGTCAGCGCGACGACCGCGGGCGGTTCCGGCATCGCGCAGATCCGCTCGATCGCGGCCAGCCCGTCCACTCCGGGCATCCGCAGGTCCATCAGCACCACCGAAGGCCGGTGCCGGACGACTTCCTCGACCGCCTCGGCGCCGTCCCGCGCCTGCGCGACTACCTCGATGTCGCCGGCCGAACCGAGGATCGTGCGCAGGTGCGCGCACACCATCGGCTCGTCGTCGGCCACCACGACCGTGATCACCGGGCAGCACCTTCCGTGGTCGGGACGTAGGCGGGAAGTATCGCACCGATCCGGAACCCGCCGCCCGGCACGGGGCCCGCCTCGAACGTTCCGCCGACCAGTTCGACCCGCTGCCGCAACCCGCTCAGCCCCGCGCCGGAGCCGCTGCCCGCGAGCGTCGCGTCCGGCGGCTTGGCTGAGCTGGTGTTGGCGACGGCCACGTCCAGCCCGCCCGGGTGGTAGCGCAGCGAAACCGTCGCCGAACAGCCCGGCGCGTGCTTGCGGATGTTGGTGAGCGCCTCCTGCACCACGCGATACGCGGTGCGCGCGACAGTCGGCGACACCGAAGTCCGGTCGCCGGTCACGGAAAGCTCGGTCGCGATGCCGACCGCGACCGATTCGGCGACCAGGTCCGCCACCTCTCCGGGAAGCGGCGGATTCGGCACTGGCGGTTCGATGCCGGTCCCGTTGCGCAGCACACCGACCAGATCGCGGAGTTCGTCCAAGGCGTGCGCGCCCTCGCGCCGGATGTCCTCGGCAGCCGACTTCACCGACGGATCCGGCGACGTCACGCCGAGCGCGCCTGCGTGCAGCACCATCAGGCTCAATCGATGGGTGACGACGTCGTGCATCTCGCTCGCCAGCCGACGCCGCTCGGCCGCCAGCGCCTGTTCGGCGAGCAGATGCTGTTCGCGTTCCGCGCGTTCGGCCCGGTCCCGCAACGAACTCAACAGCTGCCGGCGCGCCTCGAAGTACAGCGAGACCGCCACCGGAAGCGCGGTGCTCAGCAATCCGAACGGCGTCGTGTTCCAGGCCGGGTTCCACGGCCGCGTCGCCAGCAGCGCGAGGAATCCGGCGATCCACAACAGCCGCCGCCGGTCCAGTTGCCGGACGAGCTGCGCCAGCACGATCGGCGTGATCGTGGGAACGGTCATCAGCGTCGGCTGGCGGGTGGGCACGAGCAGGCCGGGGGAGAAGAGGTCGGACGCCAGCATCGCCAGCGAGGCCACGATCAGCAGCCCGGCCACCGCGTTCGGGAAGCGCGCGAGGAGAAGGAGGGACGCGTCGCAGATCAGTTCCAGGACGAGCGTCGCGTATGGCCCGAGGAATCCGGTGGTGGGTCCGGCGGCGAGGAAAAGCCCGAAGTCGAGGCAGGCGAACGCCAGCGCGGCGCCGCCCAGCCAGAGCCAGTCGGTCGACCGCGGCCAGGAACGGCACGTGCTGGTCACCGGGCCACGGTATCCGTTCGCCGGCCGCGCCGCGCCGGATCCGCACCGCCCGGGTGGCGGACTACCGCCGAAAGTTGCGGACGCGCCGGAGATGATCCACTTTCGTCGCTGCGAGTCGCTACCGAGCACGCTTACCCCGTACCCGCCCGGCGCGGTGGACTCGATGCCATGACGAGCGAAGGAATCCCGCGGTTCGCCCGGCTGCCGGTGCTGGCGGTCGCGGCGGCCGCCGTCGCGCTGCTGGTGGCGACGAGCACCCGGTACGCGCACGGGTTCGACGAGCTGTACTTCCTCGTGGCCGGTCGAGATCACCTGGCCTGGGGGTATTTCGACCAGCCGCCGCTCGTCCCGCTGCTGGCCGGCGCGCTCGACCAGTGGTTCCCCGGTTCGCTGGCCGTGCTGCGGCTGCCGATGGCGCTCGCGGCCGGCGCCGGGGTCGTGGTGACCGCGCTGACCGCCCGCGAGCTCGGCGGCGGGCGCGGGGCACAGGTGATGGCGGCTGGGGCGTACGCGACGTCGGGGCTGATCATCATCAGCCACTGGGTCGCCACGTACGCGCTGGATCCGTTCTTCTGGACGCTCGTGGTGTTCTTGCTCGTGCGCTGGACCCGGACCCGGCGCGACGGCTTGCTCGTGTGGGCCGGAGTGGTCACCGCGGTGTCGCTGCAGACGAAATTCCTGATTCCCGCCTTGTGGGGCGCGGTGCTGGTGTCCGCGCTCGTTCTCGGACCGAGGAAGCTCGTTTCCCGGCCGAAACTGTGGCTGGGTGCGCTGATCGCCGCCGTGGCCACCCTGCCGACGTTCCTTTGGCAAGCCACGCACGACTGGGCTTACACCCGGATGGGCGAAGTCGTCGCGGCCGAATTCCCCGGCTACCTCACCTTCGCGCGCGACGGTTTGTTAGGCGCGGGAATGGGAGTCGGCGTGCTGGCGCTGCTGTACGGAATGTGGCGGCTGTTCCGGTCGCCGGACCTGGTGCCGTACCGGTACCTCGCGGTGGCGTTGCTGCTGGTCGTGGCTGTGATCATCGGGATGCACGGCCGCTCGTATTACTTGATGAGCCTGTATTCGCTGCCGTTCGCCGCGGCCGCGACGGAGCTTTCCCGGCGGAATCTGGTGCGCTGGTGGAAGATCCCCGTCGGAATCGCTTTCGTGCTTTCGGCGGCGGTCACCGTGGCCGGGCTTCCGGTGTGGCCAGCGTCGATGAAAGCGACGTCGTTCGGCCCGATTTCGCTCGGCACCGTTTTCGCGGCAGGGGAGACCGCGCAACAGCAGCTGGCGGACGGCGTCGGGCAGGCATATCGGTCGCTGCCCGAGTCAGTACGGCGGGAAACCGCTGTATACGGGGAAATCTACCCGTTCGCCGCGGCCGTGGAGTACTACGGCCCGCGGTACGGGATCAACAATGTCTACAGTGGACATCGAGGATACTGGTACTTCGACCGGCCGCCGGATTCCGCGAAGAACGTGCTTTTCGCGGGTCTCGATCCGGCGTTGCTGCGCCCGTACTTCTCCTCGGTGACTGAAGTGGTGCCCGGACTGATATGGCTGTACACCGGGCGAAAGCAATCCTGGGAAACGATCTGGCCAGAGGTGAAGAAACAATGAGCGATTCCTTGCCCGCGCGAGCGTATTTTCTCGCCTGCGACACCGACGGCGGCCCGGTCTCCCGCCGCTCCAACGCGGCCCTGCTGGTCCGCGCGGCCGCGGTGACCGACCTGGTGCTGCGCGGAAACCTCCGCGACCAGCGCGGCCACGCCGAACCGACCGGCGC
Organism: Amycolatopsis sp. NPDC003676; assembly: GCF_053587275.1. Lineage (NCBI taxonomy): Bacteria > Bacillati > Actinomycetota > Actinomycetes > Pseudonocardiales > Pseudonocardiaceae > Amycolatopsis > Amycolatopsis sp. NPDC003676. The sequence continues at coordinate 3,128 of NZ_JBSFNS010000167.1, read as the reverse complement.
CGCCCCGACCGGAGACCTCCTTCTCGACGACCTGCTCGCCGACGTCCGCGCACACAGCTCAGCGTCCTGGCGCGCGTTGCTGCGCCGGGGCAAGAACGACACGCTGCAGTCGCTGGAAACACAACTGTCCGCAGCGGGCTTGCTCGAAGAAGGAAGCAGTTCAGTCTTGCACCGCAAGGTTTTGGTCCCTTCCGACCCGACGCGAGTGCGCGAGGCACACGCGCAACTCGACCACGCCCTGACCGCGCCACTGTCCGAAGTAGACGCATCGGCCGCAGCGCTGGCCGCTCTTGCCGCTGCCTCCGGAGCCGGGATGTCCCGATCGGACGCCCGGCACCACGCCGATCGGCTGGCGGAGCTGGAGAAGCTCGCCGGACCAGTGGTGCCAGCGCTGCGCAAGGCGGTAGCGGGCCGACGAGCGGCACGGATCGCGGCGTTCTCCGGCGGTTCCGGAGGCTGAGCCGGGGCCGTCGCCTCAGCCGAGGGGGCTGAGGCGACGGTTCGGCCGCCGCCGAAGCGTCGAGGTCGTACCGTGGCGGACATGACCTCCTTCGCCGCGCTGCACGTCCCCGGCCGTCCGCTGCTTCTGCCGAATGTCTGGGAGTTCGGCTTCGCCGCCGCCCTCGCCGACGCGGGCCACCCGGCCGTCGGCACCACCAGTCTCGGCGTCTCGGCGGCTGCCGGGCTCGCCGACGGCGCTCCGGAATCCCGTGCCGCGACCGTCGCACTGGCGAAATCGCTGGCACCACTGGACATCCTGGTCAGCGTCGACCTCGCCGACGGCTTCAGCACCGACCCCGCCGAAGTAGCGGACCTCGTCGCGGAACTCGCGGACGCCGGGGTGGCGGGCGTCAACCTGGAAGACGGCCGAGCCGACACCCTCGCGCCGATCGTCGTTCAGGCCGCGCTGCTGGCCAAGGTGCGCGAACGAGTCCCGGACATGTTCCTCAACGCCCGCACCGACACGCATTGGCTCGGCACCGGCCCGGTCGCGGACGCCGTCACCCGGGCCCGCGCGTACGCCGACGCCGGTGCCGACTGCGTATTCGTTCCCGGCCTGCACGATCCCGCGGACGTGACCGAATTGGTCGAAGCGGTCGAAGTACCGGTAAATCTGCTGCACCTGCCCGGGAAAGCCACTTTCTCGGAATTGGCTTCGTTGGGCGTGGCGAGGGTCAGCCTCGGCTCAACCCCTTACCGCGTAGCGCTTTCCGCCGCACTGGCCACAGTGGACTCAGTGCGGGAAGGGACGGAGCTGCCGATGAATCCGCCGTCGTACGGTGAAATCACGGCGCTGCTCCCGTAATCTGCCCGGCATGATCTTCGGAGGAAACACCGACTTCGCTGTCCCCGCCGGATACCTCAACACGCCCAGCATCGGGATCCCGCCCACGCCCGTCGCCGAAGCGGTAGAAGCAGCGGTCGCCCGGTGGCGCACCGGGCGGGACACCCCGTCGGACTTCGACGAGGCGGTATCCCGTTCCCGCAACGGATTCGCGCGGCTCGCGGGCGTTCCGGCGGATCGGGTGGCGATCGGCGCGTCGGTGTCGCAACTGGTGGCGAACGTCGCCGGCGGACTGGCTCCGGACGCCCGCGTTCTCGTCGCGGAGAACGAATTCACCAGCGTCACCTTCCCGTTCGCGCAGCGGGCGAACGTCACCGAAGCGCCGCTCGCCAAGCTGGCGCAGCACGTCGAAGGCCACGACCTCGTCGCGGTCAGCCTCGCGCAGTCTTCCGACGGCGCGCTCCTCGACACCGCCGCGCTGCGGGCCGCCGCCGAAGCCGCGGACGTGCCGGTGCTGATCGACGTCACGCAGGCCGCCGGATGGATTCCGCTGGACGTCGCGTGGGCGGACTGGATCGTCTGCGCGGGCTACAAATGGCTGTTCTCGCCGCGCGGCTGCGCCTGGCTCGCGGTGCACCCGCGGGCGCACGAGCGGACCCGCCCGGTCGCCGCGAACTGGTACGCCGGCGACGATCCGTGGTCCTCGGTATACGGAATGCCACTGCGCCTGGCCGGAAACGCCCGCGGGTTCGACCTTTCGCCGGTGTGGCTGTCGCACGTTGGCGCAGCGGAAGCGTTCGACTACTTCGCGTCACTGGACCTGGCCGCGGTGCACGAACACAACGCCGGCCTGGCCGATTCCCTGCGCGCCGCAGCGGGCCTGGAGCCGCAGGGAAGCGCGATCGTGGCGCTTGAAGCCGATCCGGCGCGGATCGCCGAAGCCGGGGTCGTCGCGGGCGTCCGCAACGGGCGGGTACGGGTCGGTTTCCACCTCTACAACGGCCCTGACGACGTCGAACGCGTTCTTGGCGCCCTTGGCTGAGCGTCTGGGCTCACCGCCGGAGAAGCGGTGAACTACGGTGGTCGCGTGTCGCACCCGCAGTTCACCCCCGGTACCCCCGGCCTTTCGGACACGGCCCCGATCCCGGCCGTGCCCGCGCAACCGGGCCCGCCGCCGTCCGGACCGCCGCGCAACAACCGCACTCTGCTGCTGCGCGGCGCCGGACTCGTGGCGATCGCCGTCGTGGCCGGACTCGTCTGGTACCTGATCCGGCACGAAAGCACGCCGGAAACGCCGGTCGCCGAGCCCCCGGCGACCACGACGAAGCCCGCGTTCGACTACAAGCTGGCCGAAGGCCCGGTGAAGGCCACCGACTGCGCCGCGAACTCCTACACCGACGCCAAGAAGTTCTTCCAGGACAACCCGTGCAAGTCCTTGGCGCGGGCGCTGTACACGGTGCAGTCCGGCGATGCGAAGGCGCTGGTCTCGGTCGTGCTGGTGACGATGCCCGACGCGGCGAAGGCGACGGAGCTGAAACAGCTCACCGACCGCGACGGCACGGGCAACGTGAGCGACCTGGTCCGCGACGGCACGTTCCACGACACCGACGCTCCGAAGCTGAGCGGCAACGAGGCGGAGTACGAGTCGAAGGCCAGCGGCTCCGAAGTGACGATCGTGCTGACCGATTTTTATTACGGCCACCACGACAAGCAGCTGCTGAACCGGATCGCGAAGAACGCGCTGAAGCTGTCCGGGAAGCTCCGCTGAGGTGGTCTTGAACGCGCAGGCCGGTCACGTCCGGCCTGCGCGCTTTTGCTACGAGGGCTGCCCGGGGAGTGCAAC
>NZ_JBSFNS010000166.1:0-13354 GCF_053587275.1 Amycolatopsis sp. NPDC003676 | reverse complement strand
GCCCTTCACGGACTACGTCCGCGGTCGTCGCGCGGGACTTCGGCCGGATGACCGGGGCGGCACGCCGGGTTGGGGAGGACGGGCGGGCTGCGCCGGGACGCCGGTACTAGGCTCGGCGTCATGTCGAGCCGATCCCTCAACACTCCCGCTCCCGACGCCGCCGCGCTCCGCGCCCGTCTCGACCGCGCCGCGAAAGCGGCCGCCGCCGCCGACACCGACGCGCTGCTCGTCGCGCCCGGGTCCGACCTGCGGTACCTGCTCGGCCAGGCCGGCGGTTCCTTCGAGCGGCTGACCACTCTCGTCGTCCCCGCCGACGGCGCCCCCGCGCTCGTCGTGCCGAAGCTCGAGGCCCCCGGCTACGCGGGCGTGCCCACCGACGAACTCGGCGTCGAGGTGCTCACCTGGGTCGACGGCGACGACCCCTACCGGCTCGTCGCCGACCGGCTCGGCAAGCCCGGCCGGATCGCGGTCAGCGACTTCACCCCGGCGCTGCACGTGCTGTCCCTGCGCGCCGCGTTCGGCGACGCCGAGCAGACGCTGGCCGGCCCGATCGTGCGCGAACTGCGGATGCGCAAGGACGCCGCCGAGATCGACGCCCTGCGCAAGGCGGGCGCGGCGATCGACCGCGTCCACGCGCGGATGGGCGAGTGGCTGCGCGCCGGCCGCACCGAGGCCGAGGTCGGCGCGGACATCACCGCCGCCATCGTCGAAGAGGGCCACACGCACGCCGACTTCGTCATCGTCGGCTCCGGTCCCAACGGCGCCAGCCCGCACCACGACGTGTCCGAGCGCGTCATCGAACGCGGCGACGTCGTCGTGATCGACATCGGCGGACCGGTGCCCGAGGGCTACAACTCCGACTCCACCCGGACCTACTCGATCGGCGAGCCCCGCGACGCCGACGTCGCCGAGACCTACGCCGTGCTGCAGCGCGCGCAGCAGGCCGCCGTCGACGCGGTCCGCCCCGGCGCCACCGCCGAGAGCATCGACAAGGCTGCGCGCGACGTCATCGACGCCGCCGGGTTCGGCGAGTACTTCATCCACCGCACCGGCCACGGCATCGGTCTCGACGTGCACGAGGAGCCCTACATCATCGCGGGCAACGCGCTGCCGCTCGAGGCGGGCATGGCCTTCAGCGTCGAGCCGGGCATCTACCAGCCCGGCCGCTGGGGCGCGCGGATCGAGGACATCGTGCTCGTCACCGACTCGGGCGTCGAGCCGGTGAACACGCGGCCGCACGAACTGGTCGTGCTGGACGCATGAGCGCAGCCCGGATCATGGCCGTTCGTGCCGTCGCCACCCCGGCGACCCGTGTGGAACTCCCTGAGGAGGCGACGGCATGAGCGGCCCGCTGGAACCGCTCGACCAGGCGATCGTGCAGGAGCTGGCCGCCGACGGGCGGCGCAGTTTCACCGATCTCGCCGAACGGGTCGGGCTGTCGGTGTCGGCGGTGCACCAGCGGGTGCGCCGCCTCGAACAGCGCGGCGTCATCCTCGGCTACACCGCCCGGCTCGACGGCGAGCAGATCGGCCTCCCGCTCACCGCGCTGATCTCGCTCACCCCGAACGACCCGGCCGCCCCCGACGACTACCCGCAGCGGATCCAGCACATCACCGAGATCGAGTCCTGCTACTCCGTCGCGGGCGACGAGTCCTACATCCTGCTGGTGCGGGTCGCGTCGCCGCTCGGTCTCGAAGACCTGCTCCGGCGGATCCGCGAGGCGGCGAAGGTGTCCACCCGGACGACGGTCGTGCTGTCCACGCCGTTCGAGGGACGGTCGCCGACGCTGTGAGAGTGGTACGGTAAAAGGTATGGCAACGCGTAAGGTGACACTCTCGCTCGACACCGGTGCGCTCGAGTACGCCGAGCGGGCCGCGAAAGCGCACGGAATTTCGGTCTCGTCCTGGCTGTCGAAGGCGGCCCGGCGCGAGGCGGTCCGGACTGGGTATACCCCGCAGCGGGCTCCTGTTGCGCCGTCCGCCGAGGCGGACGAGGCGGAGCGGGCGGCTGCGGAGAAGGAGATGCGTGCGCAGGGGTGAGGTTTGGACTTACCACCCGCCTACTGATCCTGCTCGGCAGCGGACTGTCGTCTTGCTGTCGTCGGACGGGGTGAATGAGTCTGAGCGGCCTTGGTTGCTCGGGACTGAGCTTTTGGATCGGGATCCGCAGGATATTCTCGGGGTGGCTGTGGATGCTCGGTATTGGGTTTCTACGTTGAATCTCACGCGGTTGTATCGGCCTTGGTTGGCGGAGCGGATCGCGGAGGTTGATTCTGATGTTCAGGAGCAGATCGATGTGGCTTTGAGGGCTGCGTTGGATTTGTGAATCCCCGTTTGGGGGTCGGCTCGTCGCCTGGCGGCGACATTGCTTTTGAGTGGTGCGTTAGGCACCCCGAAGCTGAGTGTGACTACGCGCGGAAAGGCTTGTCAAGGCGGGAAAGATGCCTTGACAAGCCTTTCCGCGCGTGTTTTTGGCTTCGTATCGGGGTGCGGGGGGGTGTGGCTGCCTTGGGTGGGTGCATCGGTTGCGGTTCGCGAGGGGGGCTGGTTAGCGCCCCAATGTGGCGTTGGGTGCATGTGACGCACCGAATGCCGCATTGGGTGCGTGGGATGCACCGAATGTGGCATTGGGGCGCATCGCGGTGGGGGCTAGCGAGTGGGGCGGGCCGTGAAGGTGGCCCTCACAGACTTGCATGGGTGGTGAACGGGCTCGCGTAGGTCGTGAGGGGAACCCTGAGGGAATCAGATTCCCTCAGGGTTCCCCTCACGGAATGCTGCTGAGCGCGTGGGGGAGTCAGCTGACTGGTTCGGGGACGGCGTGGAGTTTGCCGTCGGGGCCTGCCAGGCAGGAGGCGTTTCCTTGTTGACTCGTAAGGAAATCGGTCAGGCAGTCGGCGATCGCGGCGTGTCCGGCGGCGTTGGGGTGGAAGGATTCCTGCAGTGCGTGCGTCGCTCGGTCCACCTGGGTCAGGTCGTTCAGATGCAGGGTGAGCCTCGTGAACCATTCTGAGGCCAGGTTCGCGCCGCCGGAGCAGGCTTCGTGGTTTTCGCCTGCTCGGGCCAGATCCAGGAATCTTGCGCCGGATTGGGTGGCTGCTTGTTTGATTCCCGCGGAAAGGGTGCTGATTCCGGTGGTCGAAATCCATTGCAGGTCGTCGGTGCGGAAGGGGCAGCCGTTGAGGCTTTGCAGATCCGGCGGGATGTTCGGGCCCACGGGAGTGGCATAGGACTGCAAGACCAACTGGTAATCCGCGGGGACGTATCCGGCGTCCGCCAACACCTTTTTCACGTCGCCTACCGCGTTCGCCACCTTGGGGACCATGGCGTCCACTTTGGACTTCCATGTTTCCTTCAAAGCGACGTTGCAGGACGGGCCGCCGGAGGAGAACCAAGCCTTGAAGCATTCGCTTACCTGCGCGGAGAACTTCGGGTCGTCGTTCGCGCCTACGGCGATCACGACAGCGGAGACCCGGTGATCCTTCACCACGTCGGCCAATTGGGCGGCTTGGGAGCGTTCGCCCCACTGTTTGGCCTCGCCCAGCGCGACTTGGGCGGCGGGGGCGCCCGAACAACCCAGGTTGACCCGGGCGGTGACGCCGGGGATGCGGACCTTTTCCACGAACGCGGCGGACGAGCGGTGGCACCAGTCGCCGTTCTTGCCGTCGGTGTCGGGGGTGTAGGCGCCGGCGCCTTCGCCGGAGACGGTGCTGTCTCCCAGCGAGACGATGGTCAGCGGGCCGCGGCCGGGCGGGCCTTGCCTCGGGAAGGGCTGGCCTGGGCGGCTCTCGCTGCCGAAAAAGACGAAAAAGCCTGCGAGAACAGCTACGCAGGCGAGGACCAGCGCCCCCCACCACCACCGGAATCGTCGCATCGCTTGCCAAGTCTAGCGAGAAATCCGCAGGGTCCGTCAGGGTCTGGGGTGGCTGGGACGCGGGTCACCGTCCGTCGTTCGTCCATTGTGGACTCAAGGGGTCATTCGGCCGCCCAGACCGGGGGCTTGCGGTGGGTCCACGGGGCGGCTTGCTCCAGCTGCCCGGCCAGGCGGAACAGCAGGTCTTCGCGGCCGAAGGCGGCGGTGAACTGCATCCCGATCGGGAGTCCTTCGTCTTCGGCCAGCGGCACGGACATCGACGGAACCCCTGAAACGTTCGCAGCCGCGGTGTAGGGGGAGCGGTCCAGGAGGCGGTCCAGCCAGCCGAGGCCGTCCAGTTGGTCGGCGCCTTCGCCATAGACGCCTAGCGGGACCGGCGGTTCGGGCAGGGTGGGGGAGAGCAGGAGGTCGTAGCGGGCGAAGTGCTGGGCGAAGGTTCGGGCGACCTGGTTGCGGATGGTCAGTGCGCGGACGAGCTCGTCGGCGGTGACCTGGTGGCCGTACCGGTAGCTGGCGAGGGTGACCGGTTCCAGGGTGGTCTCGTCGACGGGGCGGCCGGTCGCGGCGGCGATGCCGTCGATCCACGGGGCCAGGTTCGCGGTCCACATCCGGGCGTTGCCCAGGACGAATTCTTCCCACGAGACGCCGAGATCCAGTGAGGTTTCATCGACGTGGTGGCCCAGGGAATCCAGCAGACGCATGGTTTCGGTGAGGGCTGCGGAGACCGGCGCGGTTGGCTGTCGGCCGCCCCAAGGCCGGCGGAGGACGGCGATGCGCAGGCGACCTGGGGGCAGTTGGGCTTCGGCGGCGTAGGGGCGGTCCGGGCGGGTGGCGAAGTACGGGTCGCCGGGTTCGGGGCCTTCGATCAGGTCCAGCAGGACGGCGCTGTCGCGGACGGTTCGGCTCAGGCTGCCTTGGACGGCCAGTCCGCTGAAGACCTCGTCCGCGCCCGGGCCCTGCGAAACCCGGCCTCGGGTCGGCTTCAGGCCGAACAATCCGTTGCTGGAGGCGGGGACTCGGATGGAACCCGCGGCATCGGTGGCGTGTGCGAGCGGGACGATCCCGGCGGCGACTGCGGCGCCGGAACCGCCGCTCGAGCCGCCTGCGCTGCGGTCCAGCGACCACGGGTTGCGGGTCGCGCCGTAGAGCTCCGGTTCGGTTGTGGTGCTGTAGGCCATTTCCGGGGTGGTCGTGCGGCCGACCGTCACCAAGCCCGCCTGGCGGAAGCGGCGCATCAGGTACGAGTCTTCGGGGGACACGGAGCCCGCGGCCAAGCGGCTGCCCAGTTCGCTGCGTTTGCCTGCCATGGCGACGCCCAAGTCCTTGATCAGGAACGGCACGCCTGCCAGCGGGGCGGAGCCGGGGGCCGGAGTGTCTTCGGGCGGCCAGGTTTCGACTACTGCGTTGATCTGGGGATTGACCGCTTCGACCGCCCGCGCGGCCGCGTCGGCGACCTCGGCCGCCGTTGCCTCGCCGCGGGCGATCAGGTCCGCCAAGGCGACGGCGTCGCAGCTCGTGTATTCGGAGATTTTCACCAGTTGGCCCTTCGGGAGACTCATCCGTATTGAGTGATACCGAGTGGTATCGGGGGACGGTTGTGTACCGTAGCCGGGGACGAACCGGATTGCCAAGCCCTCCCGAGGAAGAACCGATGACGAGCACCTCCGACCGGCGGCCGACCCGGGTCGCGACGTTGCCGCCTCGCGAGCGCATCCTCGACGCGGCCGAGGAGCTGTTCCTCAACGAGGGCGTGGTGCGGGTGGGGGTCCAGGCGATCGCGGACCGCGCCGGGACCACGAAGATGGCGATCTACCGGCACTTCGGCACCAAGGACGCGCTCATCGCGGAATGGCTGCGGATCGTCGTGCACGACTACTCCGCGGCCTTCGACGCGGCCGAACAGGCGCATCCGGACGATTTCGCGGAGCAGATCCGCGCGGTGGGGCGGTTCATCGTCGACGGACTGCCCGAGTTCTCCCATCGCGGCTGCCCGTTCACGAACTCCGTCGCCGAACTGCCCGACCCGGACCATCCGGCGCGGCGGCTGATCAGCGAGCACAAGACCCGGCAGTTCGGCAGGCTCCGGGCGATGTGCGAGGGACTCGGGCTGGCCGATCCGGAGCTGGGCGCGGCGGAGCTGACATTCGCGATGGAGGGGGCGCAGATCGCGGTGCAGAACGGCGGTGTGGAGAACGTCGGCGCGCACCTGACGAAGATCGTCGAAGGGGTCGTCAGCCGCGGCAAAACATCCGGACCGTCGAAGAAGTGATCAGTCTCGGTGAGGCGGGTTGAGAGCGGCCCGTTTGCGTTGCAGCAGAAGGCGTTCGGCCTCATTCGCGACCAGGCGCAGCGCCTCGTCGTAAGCCTCCGCGGCGTCGGCGGTTCGGCCTAGCCGGGCGAGCAGATCCGCCCGGACGGCGTGGAACAGGTGCCGTTGGCTGAGATCGAGACTGTCCACAATGGTCAACGCAGCACCCGGGCCCTCGACCTCGGCGACCGCGACGGCGCGATTCAGCGCGACGATCGGAGTGGGAGTCAGGGCGAGCAACTGGTCGTAGAGGGCGAGGATCTGGCCCCAGTCGGTCCCGTCGCTGTGGACGGCGTTGATCGCGGCCTGGATCTGGTACGGCCCGGGGCGGTCGAGTCGCAGGCACTGGCGGACCAGCGACTGGCCTTCGGCGATCAAGGTCCAGTCCCAGCGGTCGCGGTCCTGGTCGGGCAGCAGCACCGGGACTCCGTCGGCGTCGAGGCGGGCCGCGCGGCGGGATTCGGTGAGCAGTTGCAGCGCGAGCAGGCCCAGGACTTCGGGTTCGTCGGGCAGCAGTGCGGCCAGGATCCGGGTCAGGCGGATCGCCTCGGCGGCCAGGTCCGGTCGCGTGAGATCGGTGCCGGCGGCGGCGGTGTGGGCTTCGGTGAAGATCAAGTACAGCACCGCGAGGACGGCGTTGAGCCGAGCGGGGAGGTCGGCGGCGGCAGGGACGCGGTACGGGATTCGGGCGTCGCGGATCTTGGCTTTCGCGCGCACCAGCCGTTGTGCCAGCGTCGGTTCCGGGACGAGGAACGCGTGCGCGATCTCGGCGGTGGTGAGGCCGCCCAGCAGCCGCAGCGTGAGGGCGACTCGGGCGGCGGTGCCGAGCGCGGGGTGACAGCAGGTGAAGATCAGCCGCAGGCGCTCGTCGGGGATCGCGCCTTCCTCGAACGGTTCGGCGGCGTGCAGGAGCGCGGCTTGCGCGTGGCGGTCGGCGCGGGCGGATTCGCGGCGGAGCCGGTCGATGCCGCGGTTGCGGGCGGTCGTGATCAGCCAGCCCGCGGGGCTCGGCGGAAGCCCTTCCGCACGCCATTTCACGGTGGCGATCGCGCACGCCTCCTGGACCGCGTCCTCGGCGAGGTCCAGGTCGCCGAAGACCCGGGCCAGCACCGCGACCGCACGGCCGTGCTCGGCGCGGAAGACCCGCTCGAGCACGGCCGTCGAGATCAATGGAACTCCCGGACTTCCACCGGCAGCGTCGTGATTTCCGAGATCTGCCGCGCCCATTCGGCCGCGACCTCCGGATCGGGCGCGGTCACGATCGTGAAGCCGCCCAGGTGTTCCTTGCCTTCAGCGAACGGACCGTCGGTGTACAGGACGTCGTCGCCGGAAGCGCGGACGACTCGAGCGGCCTGCGCCGGATGCAGCCCGCCCGAGAACACCCAGACGCCGGTCGCTTTCATCTCGTCGGTCACCGCTTCGAGGCGCGCGGCGATGTCCGCAAGCACTTCGGGATCCGGGGTCCCGCCGTCGGGCTGGTAGATCCCGAGCAGGTACTGCGGCATGCGGCCCCTCCTTCGCTCAGCGTTGCCGGGCCGGCCGCACGATCATCTCGGTGACGTCCACGTCGGCCGGCTGGTCGAGAGCGTAGGCGATGGCGTCGCCGATCGCTTTCGGTTCGATCGCGTCCTTGCGGTAGATCCGCATGACCTCCTGCGTTTCCGGGTCGCTGATCGTGTCCGCCAGCTCCGAAGTGACGACTCCGGGAGAGACCGTGGTGACGCGGATCGACGGGTCGCACTCCTGCCGCAGGCCCTCGGTGATCGCCCAGGCCGCGTATTTCGTCCCGCAGTACACCGCGGCGGTCGGGGTGACCTGGTGCGCGCCGATCGAGGCGACGGTGACGAAGTGGCCCCGGCGCTGGCGGGTGAAGTGGGGCAGCGCGGCGGCGATGCCGTGCAGCAGGCCCCGGACGTTGACGTCGATCATCCGGTCCCATTCCTCGACCAGCCCGGCGTCCAACCGGGACAGCGGCATCACGCCGGCGTTCGCGATGAACGCGTCGATCTCGCCGTGGTCGCGCACCGCGCGGTCGACGAACTCGGCGACGTCGGCGCGGTCGGTCACGTCGAGGCGGTGGACTTCGACGCCGTCCGCGCTGGCGGCGAGCTCGGCCAGGCGGTCTTCGCGGCGTGCTCCGGCGACGACGTGCCAGCCGTCGGCGGCGAGGCGGCGGGCGGTGGCTTCGCCGATGCCGCTGCTGGCACCGGTGATCAGGGCGACCTTGTTCATTCGGATTCCTTCGGGAAGTCGGCGGACAGGGTGACGTCGCGCCAGACGTCGAACGTCTTGCGGAGGGTGTCGAGACGGGCGGTGGCGATGGCGTAAGCCGCCTGGCCGAGCAGGAGGCGCAGCGGCGGTTCGGCGGAGGTGACGGCGTCGATGACCGCGGTCGCGGCGCGGTCCGGGTCGCCGGGCTGCTTGCCGTAGGTGGCGAGCGTCGAGGTCCGGCGCGCGCCCGCGGTGTCGGCGTAGTCGTCGATGCGGATCGCGGATTCCCGCATGGACGGGCCCGACCAGTTGGTGCGGAACGCGGCCGGTTCGACGATCGTGACGCCGATGCCGAGCGGCGCGACCTCGGCGGCGAGCGATTCGCTGAAGCCTTCGACGGCGAACTTCGTGGCGTGGTAGTAGCCGGTCGCGCCGAAGGCGGCCAGCCCGCCGAGCGACGAGACCGAAACGACGTGGCCGCTGCGCCTGGCCCGCATTCCCGGCAGGACAGCGCGGGTGAGCGCCATCAGGCCGAAGACGTTGGCGTCGAACAACGCGCGGATCTCCGCGTCTTCGCCTTCTTCGGCGGCGGCGAGATAGCCGTAGCCCGCGTTGTTGACGAGGACGTCGATCTGACCGAAGGCTCGGTGCGCCTCGGCGACCGCTTCGGTGATCTGCTGCTGGTCGGTGACATCGAGCGCGACCGAGACCGCGCGGCCGGGGTACGCGGCGACGAGGTCCGCGACGCGTTCGGGATCGCGGGCCGTCACGACCGCGCGCAGGCCGCGTTCGAGGACGGCGGTCGCGAGCGCGCGGCCGAGTCCGGTGGAACATCCGGTGATAAACCAGACGGGTGCGGTGTTTTCAGGCATGGATCTACCCTCGGGTGAATTCGGAAATTGCGAAAAAGTGTCAGCGATGAGGACGGTCGCCGGCGGCGAGACTGCCCAGCAGTCCCAGTGCGGCCTCCGACGGACTGCCCGGATCCGCTTGGTACACCACGAGTTGCTGATCGGGAGCGCTGTTCACGGTCATCGATTCGTAGTGCAGGGTGAGCATTCCGGCGAGCGGGTGCCGGAACCGTTTCGTCTCGTGCGTTTTCTGCCGGAGGTCGTGGCGCGCCCACAACCGGCGGAAATCAGCGCTCTTGAGCGACAATTCGCCGACCGCCTCGATCAAGAGCGGATCGTCCAGATCGGCGCCCGCCGCCGACCGCAGCCCGCCGACGGTGTTCACCGCGACCTGCTCCCAATCCGGGTAGAAATCCCGGGCGTCGGGGTCGAGGAACACCAGCCGCAGCAGGTCGCCGCTGTATTCGTGCCCGCCGAACAGCGCTCCGCCGAGCAGATTCGACGCGAGGACGGTCATGCACCGGCCGAGCACGACCGCGGGAGTCTGCGGCCACGCGTCCATCAGCTGCACCAGCCGCGGGCTCACGCGTTCCTTCGCCGGCCGTCGCTTGGGCCGCTTCGGCCGGGCGAGCGAATGCAGGTGGGCGAGCGCCTCGTCGTCGAGCCGCAGCGCCCGGCCGAGCGCGTCGACGACCTGCGCCGACGGGGTGCGCTCCCGGCCCTGCTCGAGCCGCACGTAGTAGTCGGTGCTCACCCCGGCCCGCTGCGCGACCTCCTCCCGGCGCAGGCCGCTGACCCGGCGCCGGGTGTCGGCGAGCACGTCCGCGTCCGCCGGGACGGTGGTGCCGCGCCGGGCCCGCAGGAACTCGCCGAGGAGGTTGCTGTCGCTCATGAGCCCAGGCTAGATCGCCGGCGGCGGCCGCGGGGCACGCAAAGGGGGTGTGGTTCTCCCACCCTCGCGGTACCCCGGCGCGCAGTGGTTCAAACCTATCCGGGCGCGCTCTGCCCGCCCGCACCGCCGCCGCGGACCCGGCAGGCAGACTGTTTTGACTGGTCAGCGGCGGCGGCCGACCCTGCTGGGACCACCCCCTCGACCGGAAGGCGAACCATGCGCCGAACCCCGCTCGTCCTCGCGGCCGTGGCCGCGCTGTCGATGGCCGCCGCGCCCGCGCAAGCGGCCGAAACCTGGACCACGGTGTTCGAGGACACCTTCGACGGCCCCGCCGGCACCGGTCTCGACCCGCAGAACTGGCTCTACGACAAGGGAACCGGCTACCCCGGCGGCGCGGCGAACTGGGGCACCGGCGAGATCGAGACGTCGACCGACTCGACGGACAACGTCTACCACGACGGAGCCGGGCACCTGGTGATCAAGCCGCTGCGGGACGCGAACGGCGCGTGGACGTCCGGCCGGATCGAAACCCAGCGCACCGACTTCGGCGCGCCGGCGGGCGGGCAGATGGAGATGAGCGCGACCATCCAGCAGCCGAATCCCGACCACGGCCTCGGCTACTGGCCCGCGTTCTGGGCGATGGGCGCGGACGCGCGGCCGGTCGGCGCGACGAACTGGCCCAGCATCGGCGAACTGGACATCATGGAGAACGTGAACGCGCTGGACAAGCACTCCAGCACGTTCCACTGTGGACAGTGGGCGGGGGAGTGCCACGATCCGGACGGGATCAGCAGCGACCTGCAGGACTGTGCTGGCTGCAAGACGGGTTATCACACGTATTCGGTGGTGGTCGACCGCCGGGACGTGGCAGCCGAGGAGCTGCGGTTTTCGTTGGACGGCAAGGAAACCTTCGCGGTCAAGCAGAACCAGGTGTCCGATGCGACGTGGAAGGCCGCGGTGGACCACGGGTTCTTCGCGATCTTCGACGTGGCGATCGGCGGGTCCTATCCGAACAAGGTCTGCGGGTGCACCAGCCCGGGAGCGGACATCACGCCGGGGGCGGGGATGAGCATCGACGCGTTTTCGGTGAAGGTCAGCAAAAGCTGACCTTGGGCCACGGGTCGATGCGGACGCGGCCGAGCTGCGGAGTGGACCATTCGACGCGCTCGGCCGCGGCGGGATCGGTGAACACCAGGACCGACTCGTCGAGCCGGCTGAACACCACCCTGGTCCAGTCCTCGATCAATTCGCCCGCGACCAGCACCAGCGGCCGCCCGCCGACACGCAGATCGACTTCGGCGAGCACTCCTTCCTCAGCGAAGACAGCCACGTCCGCGACCGGGCCGGTCGGCAGTTCGCTCAGCGCCGTCCATCGATAAATGCCGTCCCACCCCGCCCGGTTCTCGAGCCGGGGATCGGGGCGGCGATGCGGCCACAGCCCGAAGAGGTCGTCGTCTTGGTACGTAAGGATCCTCAGTGCGCGGCCGTCGTCCAAGCACGCCTGCATTCCCCACAACTGCAGGCAGGGCACCGCCGGGTCGGTGAACTGGGGACCGCCGTCCGGCCCTTCCTCGCGCAGCGCCATCTCCACAGCGGTCCACGACTCGATCCGCCTGCCGCGCGCGGGCCCGGGGCCCGGTAGGTACCGTGATCAACGCAGCAGCGGGCAGAGGGGAACCACGTGAGCAACCCATTGGTGGCACCGGTCAAGGAGACCTCGGCGATGGCCGGAGTCCCGTTGCTGGAGGACGCCACCGGGCTCAAGGACGCGATCGAGAGCAAGAACTGGGCCGCGGTCGCGATCGGGGCCGTCGGGACCGCGCTCGACGTGCTCACCGCTGTCATGGACCCGTTCGGCGCGATCTTCGCCGCGGGCGTCGGCTGGCTGATGGAGCACGTCGGCCCGCTCAAGCAAGCTCTCGACGCGCTCACCGGCAACGCCGATCAGATCAGCTCGCAGGCGCAGACCTGGACCAACGTCGCCAAGGAACTCGAAGGCGTCTCCGCCGACCTCGGCGAGCTCGTCAAGAAAGACCTCGAGAACTGGCAGGGCGAGGCCGCCGACAGCTACCGCAAGCGGGCCGAGGACACCTCCGCTCTCATCGCCAGCGCCCAGAAGGGTTCCGAGGGCGCGGCGAGCGGCGTCAAGACCGCGGGCGAGATCGTCGCGGCGGTCCGGTCGCTGGTGCGGGACACGATCGCGGACCTGGTCGGGCACCTCATCTCGTGGGCGCTGCAGGTGCTGCTCACCGCGGGCATCGGGATGGCCTGGGTGGGGCCGCAGGTGGCGGCGGCGGTCGCGAAGACCGCGTCCAAGATCACCCAGATCACCACCAAGCTGGTCAAGGCCTTCAAAGCGCTCATCCCGCTGCTGAAGAAGGCCGGGACGCTGTTCGAGGACGCTGGAAAGGCGTTGAAGAGCCTCAAGGGCGGCAAGAACGCGCCCACGCACACGCCCAAGGACATCAACGTCAAAACCGAGGGCACCCGCTCCGGCCCAGGCGGCAACGAAGGCACGCACACCTCGGGCGCCGAAGGCGGTGGCCACCACGGCAACACGGGCAATACCGGCAACACTCACGCAAGCAGTTCGGAAGGCGGCGGGCACGAAGGCGGCGGGCAAGGCGGCTCCGGGTCGCACGACACCGGCGGCAACGACGTCCACACGTCCTCGACGCAGCAGCCGCGGGGCAACCAGAACCCCGCCGAACACCACACCGACCCCAAGGACGTCCGGGACTGCGGCGACCCGATCGACATCGCCACCGGCGCGGTGTTCCTGGTCCAGGAAGACCTGCGCCTGCCCGGAATGCTCCCGCTGACCGTCGAACGCACCCACCGCTCGTCCTACCGCTCCGGCGGCTTCTTCGGCCCCACCTGGTCCTCCACGCTGGACGAACGGCTCGAGATCCGCGACGACGGCCTGCACTACGCCGCCCCGAACGGCGTGCTGGTGCGCTTTCCCTTCCCGCGCGACATCGAGGCCGTGGCGACCGACGACGGTCCGTACCTCGCGCTGCGCCGGATCACCACCGGGTTCATCGTCGGCGACCCGCAGAGCAACGTCATCCGCTACTTCACCGGCGACGCGGGTGACCGAACGCTCCGCCTGCACACGCTGGCCGACAGCTCGGGCAACCGGATCGTCTTCCGCTACCAGGACGGCGTTCCGGTGGAGATGGAGCACTCCGGCGGCTACCGGGTCACGATCGATTCGGCGGA
>NZ_JBSFNS010000165.1:0-13817 GCF_053587275.1 Amycolatopsis sp. NPDC003676 | reverse complement strand
CTGCGCTACCAAGAAGGACTCGTGAGTGGCAATCCCGGTGAGAACCGGGATTGCCACTCACGAGCGCAGGTAGGCCAGCACCGCCAGCACCCGGCGGTGTCCGTTGTCCTCCGGCAAGCCGAGTTTCGCGAAGATGTTGCGGATGTGCTTGAGCACCGTCCCGTCGCTCACCACCAGCAGTTCCGCGATCGTGGCGTTGTTGTACCCCTCCGCCATCAGCCCGAGCACCTCGCGTTCGCGCGCGGTGAGCGCGTCGATCGGGTCGCGGCGGTGGGCCAGCAGCTGGGTCACCACCTCGGGGTCCATCGCCGTGCCGCCTTCCACAACGCGGTGCAGCGAGTCGAGGAACTTGGCGACCTTGCCGACGCGTTCCTTGAGCAGGTAGCCGACCGCGCCCTTGCCGTCCGCGAGGAGCTCGGCCGCGTAGCCGGTTTCGACATGTGCGGACAGCACCAGCACCGGCAGCCCGGGGTGCAGCTGCCGCGCCTCCACGGCCGCGCGCAGGCCCTCGTCGGTGTGCGTCGGGGGCAGCCGGACGTCGGTGATCACCGCGTCCGGCCGGTCTTCGCGGACGAACGCGAGGAACTCGTCGGTGTTGTCGAAAGCCGCGGCGACCTCGATGCCCGAGGTTTCCAGCAGCAGCACCAAACCTTCTCGCAGCAGGGCGTCGTCCTCGACGATCACGACCCGCATGGCAACTCCACTTCCAGAACAGTCGGTCCACCGGGCGGGCTCGTGAGCGTGACCGTCCCGTCGAAGGCCTCGGCGCGTTTCCGGATCCCGGCCAGTCCGCTGCCTTGGGATTCGTCCGCGCCGCCGCGGCCGTCGTCGCGGATTTCGATCCGCAGGGTGTCGATGGTGCCGTCGAGCGTAATCGACGCCTGTTCGGCACCGGAATGCTTGGTCACGTTAGCCAGCGCTTCGGCGACGATGAAGTACGCCGCCGCCTCGACCGCGGCTGGTCGGCGCGCGCTGCTGCGAATGTCCACAGTGCACGGAACCGCGCACCGGTCGGCGAGAGCGGTGATCGCGCCGGCGAGGCCGCGGTCGGTCAGCAGCGGCGGGTGAATGCTCCGCACGACGGTGCGCAATTCGGCGAGCGCTTCGGTCGCCGCGTCCTGCGCCTTGCCGAGCAATTCCCTTGCCTTGGCCGGATTCCCTTCGAAAAGCTGATCGGCGACACCGAGCTGCAGCACGACCGCGGACAGCCGAGCTTGCGTGCCGTCGTGCAGATCACGTTCGAGACGGCGGAGTTCGGCGCCGTGCGCCTCGAGCGCGGCGGCGCGGGTCGCGGTCAGCTCGACGACCCGGTCGGTCAGCGAAGCACCGGGCCGCGGACCGAGAAGCGCCCGCGCGGCAAGGGCTTGCCAGCGCGCCAGCGGAGAGGCCCAGAACGTGAGCGCGATCATGACGAGCCCGGTGAACACGCAGAGCGCGGCCGACGGCCACGAGTTCACCATGAACTCCAGCGAGCTCTGGATTCCGCCGGGCACCAGCCACCAGAACACGCCGGTGAGGATCTGGCGCAGTCCGCCGAGCGGCAGGCTGAACGCGAGCACCCCGACGATGAAGCCGACCACGGCATGCAACGCCAGCCACGCGAGATCCCGCAGGCTCGCCGGGTCGCGGATCGGCGAAACGTTGGCGTACGGCTCGGCGATCGGCTCGCCGAGCCGGCGGCCCGCGCGGCGGCGTTCGAAGCGCAGCGGGTAGCGGATCAGTTTCAGCGCGACCGGGAGCGCCGGGATTCCGACGCCGATCAAGCACGTCATGAGCACGACGGCCATCGCGAAAAAGAGCAGCAGGGCGAGGAACGAGGTCGCGGCTCCCACCAGCAGATAGCGGAGTCCGGACCACCACGAGCGCAGCCGGTTTTTCACCAGCGCATTGTCCCATTAGGACCTCCCCACCGGGCGTGGTGGTGCCTGCGCTACCCCCAAGACTCCCGCGCTCGGGATCGTTTCCGCGCGCCCGCCGCCATAACTTCGATACCGACAGAGAATCTGCTGGTCCGAGGAGCGACGCGAAGATGAACACAGGCGGTACACACGCCCTGAGGCTGGAAGCGGTGCGCAAGATCTACGGCTCCGGCGACGGCGCGGTCACCGCGCTGGACGGGGTGTCGGTCGGGATCCAGCGGGGCTCCTTCACCGCGGTCATGGGGCCCTCAGGTTCGGGCAAGAGCACCTTCCTGCACTGCGCGGCTGGTCTGGACCGGCCGAGTTCGGGCAAGGTGCTGCTCGGCGAAACCGAACTCGGCGGGCTCCGCGAGCGGTCGCTCACCGAATTGCGCCGGACCCGGATCGGGTTCATTTTCCAGGCCTACAACCTGCTGCCGTCGCTGAATGTGCTGCAGAACATCACCCTGCCGATGCGTCTCGCGGGCAAGAAACCGGACGCCCGCTGGCTGCGCGAGATCGTCGACGGCGTCGGCATCGCGAAGCGGCTGGAGCATCGCCCGGCGGAACTCTCCGGCGGACAGCAGCAGCGCGTCGCGATCGCCCGCGCGCTGATCACCCGCCCCGAGGTCGTGCTCGCCGACGAACCGACCGGCGCGCTCGACACCCGCACCGCGCGCCAGGTGCTCGACCTGTTGCGCACCGTGGTCGACCAGATGGGCCAGACCGTGTTGATGGTCACCCACGACCCGGTTGCCGCGTCCGCCGCGCACGGAGTGCTGTTCCTCGCCGACGGCAAGCTCGCCGGCCACCTCCCGCAGCCGACCCCGGAGCGGGTCGCCGAGCGGATGACCCACCTCGGGGAGTGGTGACCGCCATGTGGTCGTTGGCTCTGCAAACGACGAAGGCCCGGCTGAGCGGGTTCGTCGGCGCGTTCATCGCGATCCTCTGCGGCACCGCGCTCGTCGCGGGCTGCGGCATCCTCATGGAGTCCGGTCTGCGCGCCGGAGTCCCGACCCAGCGTTACGCCGAGGCCGCGGTAGTGGTCGGCGGCCCGCAGACCACGAAACCGCCGGGCGCGGATTTCGGCGAGTCCGAGCAGATCAGCGAGCAGACCACGGTGCCGGAGACGCTGATCACCAAGATCGCCGGAGTGCCCGGCGTGCGTCAGGCGGTGCCGGAGCAGGACTTCCCGGCGAACGTCGTGACGTCCAGCGGGCAGGTGCTCACCGGTCCGAACGGCGCCCAGTCGCGGGGACACAACTGGGACTCGGCCGTGCTGGCTCCGTTCTCGTTGCGCGAAGGCCACGCTCCCGAAGCGGCGAACGAAGTCGTTCTCGACGCGGAGCTCGCGGCTCGCGGCGGGGTTTCGGTCGGCAGCACGGTGCGGATCTCGACCCGTTCCACGCCCATGGACTTCCGCGTCACCGGCATCGCCGCGCCCAAAACCGGCAACGGTTTGCCGCGACAGTCGGCAATGTTCTTCTCCGCCGCGCGCGCCGCTGACCTTTCCGGGAAACCCGGGCAAGTGCACGCGATCGGCGTGCTGGCTGAGCCCGGAGTGTCCACAGGGGACTTGGAAAGCCGCATCAGCGAGGCGGTCAGCGGGCAACCGGTCACGGTGACGACCGGCGTCGGGCGCAGCACCGTCGAATTCCTCGACGTGAGCCAAACCCGGGTGCTGCTGTTCGCCCTCGCGGGTTCGTTCGGCGGGTTCGCGATCCTGGTCGCGGTGTTCGTCGTGTCGAGCACGCTGGCCTTGGTGATCAACCAGCGCCGCCGGGAGTTCGCGCTGCTGCGGGCGATCGCGGCCACGCCGAAACAGATCCGCAAGCTGATCGGCGCCGAAACCATGCTGGTCGCGATCACCGCCGGAGTGTTCGGCGCGGGTTTGGGCGTGGCCGTGGCCTACGGATTGCGCAACGCCTTCGCCGGGGTCGGCGTGATCCCGCAGGACTTCGACCTCGCGGTCGGCCCGATCCCGCTCGTCGTCGCGTTCCTGCTGGGCTTGGGAGCGGCGCGGCTGGCCGCGTGGTCGGCGGCACGGCGTCCGTCGTCGATCCGCCCGATCGAAGCGCTCGGCGAGGCGGCTGTCGAACGCCGTGAACTCGGCCGGACCCGCCTCCTCATCGGCTGGCTGCTGGTGGTGGCCGGCTTCGGCGGCGCGACCGTCCCGATGTACGTCACCGGCGACGGCGCGCTCGCGGCCTCCTCGATGTCCGCACTGGTGGTCGTGATCGGGCTCTCGGTGCTCGGGCCGAGGGTGGTCGCCTTCATGACCCGGATCATCGCCCCGGTCTACTCCGGCGTCTCGCGGATCAGCGGCTACCTGGCCGCCGCGAACAACCAGGCCAACGCCCGCCGTCTCGCGTCGGCGGTGACCCCGGTGATGCTGGCGGTCGCCTTCGCGATCTCGATGTTCTACAGCCAGACGTCGTCCGCTGCGGCCCGGCAGGAACAAGCCGTCCGGTCGACCACCGCAGACCACGTCTTGACCAGCACCACCGGCGCGCTGTCTCCGGAAGTCGCCGCGGCGGCACGGGCAGTCCCCGGCGTCGCGGCGGCCACCTCGGTGATCCGCACCGACGTGGTCACCACGGTGCCGGAGGAGAAGCGGCTGCGGGTGATGAAGTACCCGGCGCAGGGCCTGAACGGCGACCAGGTGCGCGGCGTGCTCGATCTCGGTGTCGTGTCCGGGAATCTGGCCGACCTGCGCGGCGACACCGTCGCGATGAGCAAGGGCGAAGCCGATTGGTACGACAAGAAAATCGGCGACGAGGTCGACTTCTGGTTCGCCGACGGCCGCCCGGCGAAGGTGAAACTGGTCGCCGTCTACACGCACAACCAGGCGTTCGGCGAGTACGTGCTGCCCGCCGACCTCGCCCGCTCGCACACCGGCGACCGGATGGACAGTTCCGTTTTGGTGCGCCAAGACCCGAACGCGGACCCGGCCGCGATGACCGCCAAGCTGCGCGATCTCAGCACGCGCTACCCAGGCCTCACCGTCGCGCCCGGCGCCACGGTGTCCGCCGCGGCCAACTCGGCGAGCCAGCAGCAGTTCTACCTGAACCTGGTCGCGGTCGGCGTGATCCTCGGCTACGTGGTGATCTCGGTGGCCAACACGCTGGTGATGACCACGGCGCAGCGCTCCCGGGAGTTCGCGCTGCTGCGGCTGATCGGCACCACACGCGGCCAAGTCGTGCGAATGATGCGTCTGGAAGCGCTGACGACTGCCGGGATCGCGGTACTGCTCGGCACGGTGGTAGCGGCGATTCCGCTGGCCCTGCTGAACCTCGCGACGCGCGACACGCTGCTGCCGTCCGGAACGCCCGCCGTGTTCGGCGGAATCATCGCCGGAGCTTTCCTGCTCAGCCTGGTCTCGCTCGGTCTGTCCACTCGGGTCACTCTGCGCGCCAAGCCCATCGACGCCATCGGCCTCCGCGAATAAGAAGGAAAAACCTTGCTGAAACAGCTTTCGGTGGCGGTCCTCACCGCGGCGGGCCTGATCCTGCCCGCCGCGGCGGACGCCGCACCAGCTCGCTTCCTGGACCAGTCCACGATTCCCGATCTGCAGCGTGCGATGGATCATCGTCAGTTGACCTCGGAACAACTGACCCGCGGCTACCTGCGCCGCATCGAAGAACTGAACCCCCGGTTGCACGCCGTCGTGCAAACCAATCCAGACGCGCTGGCGGCGGCAAAGGAGAGCGACACCCGCCGCCGGACGCACGCTTCTCGCGGTGTCCTGGAAGGAATCCCGGTGCTGCTGAAGGAAAACACTGACACCGCGGACCGGCAAACCACCACCGCGGGTTCGACCGCGATGCTCGGCGCACGTCCGGCGAAGGACGCCTTCCTAGTCGAGCGTCTCCGCGCCGCCGGTGCAGTCGTACTAGGCAAAGCGAACCTGTCGGAATGGTCGAACTTCCGCTCAACCGGACAGATCCCCGGCTGGAGCGGCGTCGCCGGACAGACCCGCAACCCCTACGCACTGGACCGCAGCCCGTGCGGTTCGTCGAGCGGCTCGGCAGTCGCCGCGGCGGCCGGTCTGGCGACGGTCGCCATCGGCACCGAGACCGACGGTTCAATCGTCTGCCCGGCGGCCGCGACGTCGACCGTTGGCGTGAAGACCAGCCTCGGCGTAGTGAGCCGCAGCGGCGTCGTGCCAATCACCGGCCAGCACGACACTCCCGGCCCGATCGCGCGCAACGTCACCGACGCCGCACTCACCCTCTCCGTGCTGGCGGGTGCCGACCCAGCCGACCCCGCCTCAGCCGCGGCGACGTTCCCGAAGGACCTTCGACTGGACCGAAATGCCCTGCGCGGCAAGCGAATCGGCATCTGGCGAAAGGGGCACGCTGGCATCGACCAACAGTCCGATCGCATCTTCGAGTCCACAGTGCACACTCTGCGTTCGCTGGGCGCGACGGTCGTTGACGGGGCAGACGTCGAGGACATCTCGTGGTCAGTCAAACCGGATCTCCTCCCCGCGCTGCTGACCGAGTTCAAACACGACCTGAACGCCTACCTCGCCGCGACTCCCGGCGAACACCCGCGGAACCTGTCGGAGCTGATCGCCTACAACGACCAGCATCGCGACGTCGAAATGCCGCTGTTCGACCAAAACCTGCTTGTCGAAGCGAACGCCGCCGACGGCAACCTGAACGACCAGACCTACCGCCGCCACCGCGCCGCCGCGACGGGCATCGCGCAACGTTCGATCGACGACGTCCTGGCGTCGAACGGCCTGGACGCGATCGTCACCCTGAGCGGCTTGCCCGCCTCACCGCTGGACCGCCCGGGCGACCCGCGGTTCTTGAGCAGCACCCGCAACACTTCCGTCGCTGGCTACCCGAACATCACGGTGCCAGCCGGATTCGCGGGCCCGCTGCCAGTCGGAATCTCGTTCCTGGGCACCAAATACCGCGATGCGCAGCTGCTGGGCTTCGCCTACGCGTACGAGCAGGCGACCCACGCGCGGCAGGCTCCCCGGTACCTGTCCGCCGCGTAGGCGGTCAGCGCCGGGGCTCGCCCTTGTCGACGGGCTTGGCGCGCGGTGCCGAAGTACGTGAGGGGAACCCTGAGGGAATCAGATTCCCTCAGGGTTCCCCTCACGTACTTTCCCTTCGCCGCCGAGCACCACCTTGGCCGAGCGGCATGCACTCGATGTCACCCCAGTGCGGAGCAGCCAGTACTCAAGGCCGAACCCAGCGCCTGGGTGTCCCGCTGATCGGGAGCAACCGCCGAAATCCGCCTCTTGCGCCCGAACGGCCCAACCTCCAGGCAAAACACCCGGGCACCGTTAGCATTCCGTGACCAACCCCCGACCCGGCGTATCGGCCGCGTCAGTTTCTACCTCAGTCACCGGATTAATCGGGCACACTCACTCATTCGGGTTAACTACTTCGCTATCTTGGACCCCGTGGTGCACGCAAAGTCACGTTCCGCGCAGCGGGCGAGCCTTCGGCTGGGTGCCGTGGCCGTCGCCACGGTCCTGGGGGCCGGGCTCGCCGGTGCCTACGTCGGCCTGCAGCGGACCGCGGCGGCTCAAACCGCCAAACCGGTGTCCAACGTCGCCGTCGCGCGCGGGGCCAGCGGCAGCGCGGGCAACGCCAGCAGCACAGTCAGCGGCGGAACCGGCGGCAAGGCGCCGGCGTCCTCGCAGGCCTCCGCGCCCGCCCTGCCCGACCACCCCACCCCGTTCAGCGTCAAGCTGTCCTCAAAGGACATTCCGGAGAAGGGCGGCGGCGTCCGCACCGGCGGCTGCAGCGGTTCGCTCATTGCTCCGCAATGGATCGTCACCGCCGGCCACTGCTTCCACGACCTCGACGGAACCCGCGTCAGCGGCAAACCCGACTACACGATGACCGCCGCGATCGGGAAGCTCACCGACTCCGACCCGCGCGGGCACGTGCTGAAGATCGTGGACACGCGCCAGTCCGCGGTGAACGACCTCGCGATCGCCAAACTGTCCGAGCCGGTCACCGACATCGAACCGCTCGCGCTCCCGGACGGTCCGCCGGATCCGGGCCAGCACACGACCTTCGTCGGATGGGGTTCGCTGTCGGCCAAGGTCATCGTGCAGACCGACCACATCAAACGCGGCGATTTCCAGGTCGCCGAAGTGCGCAAGAACGAGATCACCCTGGATCCGCTGAAGAAGCGCACCGTCGAGAACAGCCCGTGCCCGGACGATTCGGGTTCGCCGTTCTTCGTACCGATCAAGGGAAAGAACACGCTGATCGCGGTCGAGAACTTCGGGCCCGACTGTCCTCAGCCCGGCACCGAAACCGCGGCGCGGGTGGACCAGCTCGTGTCGTGGATCAGGGGTGAGATCGGCGAATAAGCCCTCACCGGGGCAGCAACGCCGCCAATTCCCGGGCGGCAGCACGCAAAGCAGGCACAAACTCCTCTAACTGAGCAACGCTCAGCCGGTAAGCCGGTGCCGCGGTGGACAACGCGGCGATCGCGGTCCCGTCGGGAGTCCTGATCGGAACGCCGACCGCGCGGATGCCTTCCTCGTGCTCCTCGTCGGCGATCGCGAAACCACGCTCGCGCACGGCCGCGATCTCCGCCGCGAACGCCGACCGCGCGGTGATCGTGCGCGGGCCCAGCTCCGGCAGGTCCAGCGAAGCGACCAACTCGTCCCGGTTCGACGCGAACGCGACCAGGCATTTGCCCATCGACGTGCAGTGCAGCGGCCCGCGCGCACCCGGCTCGCCGCGGATCTGCAGCCGCTGCGAGCCCTGCACTGAGTGGACGTAAACCTGGTTGTGCCCGTCCAGCACGGCCAGCAACGTCGGCTCGCCGGTCTCCGCGGACAGCTTCTGCATCACCGGCAGTGCGACACCCGCGAACCCGCGCGCCTGCGACACCGATTGGCCCAGCTCGAACAGCCGCAGCCCCAGCGAATACCGCTTCGAAATCGGGTCGTTGCGCGCGAAACCCTCGCTCTGCAAGGAACTGAGCAGCCGATGCGTGGTGCTCACCGGATATCCGGCGGCGCGCGCGAGCTCGGACAGCGGCACGCCTTCGGGGTAGCCGCCGAGCAGGGACAGCACCCGCAAAGCCTTGCCGACCATGTCCGCCATCGGACCCCCTTGACGTCCCGGGCACGGCGACGCACACTGCCTCTCACCGCATTGCGGAATAGCTTTCCATATGACGGAAAGCGTGTCAAGGACTTGGGTCAGCGGCGACAGGAGTACCGGATGAACACCGTCGAGCAGGCGGGCACGCTCGGGAGGCAGCGCTGGCTGCGGCTGATCCCGATCGTCTTCGTCACCTACAGCCTCGCCTACCTCGACCGGTCGAACTTCTCGATCGCGACCGCGGGCGGCATGGCCGAGGACCTGAACCTCACGAGCACGACGTCCGGGCTGATCGGCGCGTCGTTCTTCCTCGGCTACTTCCTGCTGCAGGTCCCCGGCGTCCTCTACGCCGACCGCCGCAGCGTGCGGAGCCTGATCTTCTGGTCGGTGCTCGCGTGGGGCGTCCTGGCGACCGCGCAGGGCCTGCTCAGTTCGGTGCCGGTGCTGATCGTGGTGCGGTTCCTGCTCGGCGCGGTGGAAGCGGCGGTGCTGCCCGCGCTCGTCGTGCTGCTCGCGCGCTGGTTCACGAAGGCCGAACGCGGACGGGCCAACGCTTTCCTCATCCTCGGCAACCCGGTCACGGTGATGTGGCTGTCGGCGTTGTCCGGGTATCTGATCGAGGCGACGTCCTGGCGCGGCATGTTCATCATCGAGGGAATCCCGGCGCTGATCTGGGCTTTCGTGTTCCGCGCGCAGGTCCGCGACCGGCCCGCCGACACGCAGTGGCTCGACCCGACCGGTCGTGACGCGATCGAGCGCGCGATCGCCGCGGAACAGGCGCAGCTGCCGGAATCGGCCGACCGTCCGGTGCGGGAAGCGTTGCGGTCCAAGGCAGTTCTACTGCTGTCGGCGCAGTATCTGTTGTGGAGCATCGGGGTTTACGGCTTCGTATTCTGGCTGCCGTCGATCGTCAAGGCGGGTTCGTCGGCCGGAATCGGCGCGACCGGTTTGCTTTCGGCGATCCCGTACGCGTTCGCCGTGGTGGCGATGCTGATCAACTCGCGCAGCTCGGACCGATCCGGCGTGCGTCGCCGGTACGTCTGGCCGTGGCTGCTCGCCGGTGCGGTGGCGTTCTACGGTTCGTATCTCTTGGGGAAGCAGCATTTCTGGTGGGCATTCGTCCTGCTGGCGATCGCCGCGGTGGCCTTGTACGCGCCGTACGGCCCGTTCTTCGCGTTGATTTCCGAACTGCTGCCGCAGCGGACCGCCGGGGTGGCGGTGGCCGTGATCAACGCGGCGGGCGCGCTCGGCGGGTTCCTCGGGACGTACCTGGTGGGCTGGCTCGAAACCGCCACCGGCAGCACGGCTGCCGCGTTCTTGATGCTGGCGGGGACAATGGCCGCAGCCGCGGTGCTGGTGCTCGCGGTTCCGGTGAAAACGAAGGAAAGGCGAGCATGACCGCGCGTGTACTGGTGCCCTGGTCCGACATTTCCGTCCCGGCCGAACTCGACGCGGTCGTGTGGGACGGCCGCGGCACCCCGCCGGACGGCCTCGACGACGTCGAGTTCTACGTCCTGCCCTACGACCAGGGCCCGGCGGCGGCGAAGCTCATCCCGCAGCTGCCGTCGCTGCGCGCGGTCCAGACGCTCTCCGCGGGCTACGACAACCTGCTGCCGCTCGTCCCGTCCGGTGTGCGGCTGGCGAACGGCCGGGGCCTGCACGACCTCAGCGTCGCCGAGCACACGCTCGCGCTGATCCTTGCCGCGCAACGGTATTTCCCGCGCTGGTTCGCGCAGCAGCAGGCCGGTTCGTGGGACCGGGTGCACACGCGCTCGCTCGCCGACTGCCGCGTCCTGCTGGTCGGCTACGGCTCGATCGGCCGCGCCATCGAGCGCTACCTGGAAGCGGGCGAGGCCGAGGTGGTCCGGGTCGCCAGCACCGCTCGCTCCGGCGTGCACGGCATCGCCGAACTGCCGGACCTCCTGCCGACCGCGGACATCGTGGTGCTGGTCCTGCCCGACACCCCGCAGACCCGCGGCCTTCTCGGCGCGCCGGAACTCGCTCTGCTGCCGGACACGGCCCTGATCGTGAACGTCGGCCGCGGCACCGCCGTCGACACCGACGCGCTCACCGCTGAGGTCGCCTCCGGCCGCCTGCGCGCGGCGCTCGACGTCGTCGACCCGGAACCGCTGCCCGCCGACCATCCACTGTGGACGCTTGACGGCGCGATCATCACCCCGCACATCGCGGGCGGTTCGGACTCGTTCTACCCGCGCGCCAAGCGGCTGGCCGAACGCCAGCTCGCGCACTACGCGAAGGGCGAGCCGCTGGAGAACCTGGTCAACTGAGCACGGCCGCGATGGCGGGCTGATACGCGGCGATCTGGTCGGGCGTCCACTGTCCGGCCAGGTCGTGCGTGACGATCCGGTAGATGAGCGCGCGGATCAGCATCTGCTGCCATTCAGGCAGATGCGCCCAGCGGTCGATCAGGCTGGGATCCGCGTCGTACCAGCACAACGCGTCGGCGACCGCCACCGCGGCGGCCCAGGCCGGGGGACGCCAGTAGATCGCCCAGTCGATCACCGCGGGCGGCTCTCCCGGTGCGAAGAGGACGTTGCCGGGGAGATCGCCGTGCACCGCCTGCGCGGCCGACTCGACCGGACGACGCGCCTCGAACAACGGGCGGAGGAGGTCACGAGCCGCCGCCGAGCCTTCGGGCGGCAATTCTCCCCAGGCCATCCGGTCTCCGATGGTCCAGGGATCAGTGCGGAAGTCGAGGAAGTCCGGACGCGGCAGGTGGGCGATCGCCTGATGGAACGCGATCCCGGCCCGAATCGCGTCGTCGGGCCGGGAAGTGTCCGGGCGTCCGGGAACCAGCAGACTCGCCTCCCAGCCGAGCGACGGATGACCGCCGGATGTCCCGTTCCCGGCGATCCATTCTCCGTCGCGAGTCCGCAGCGGCCGGGCGATCCGGAACTCCGCCGACTCCGCCACCTCGGCGAGCGCCGCCGCCCGCCACGGCGTTTCCGGAGCGAACTCAACTGGTTTCAACACGATGTCCCCGGCGCGCCAGGTCTCGCCTTTCCCGCCTTCCAGCCGAACCGGATCGCCGGCGCAGCCGAACGCGGCCAGCACGTCCGCCGGAGGTTGCTTGTTCAACCGTTCTGCCCTTTCTCTCGGGTTTCCGCAGCTCTTCGCACATGTACCCAGAGCAACGCAAGGGGAGGAACGACTCCGACTGGTGGTATTAAAGCGCAGTCAGGGGACCACCCACAGTGCACATGTGAGCCCTGTGTATGCTTCGCCATCGCTTGACTGGGTGGATTCTTCACCCGAATTGGTGGCCGTCGTGGTCGGGGAGATGTGGTCTCACGCGGTCCGTCGTTCGTGGTTCGGGACTGGATGGGAGAAAGCATGCACGGCAGGTCAGTTCTGGTCCGGGGAGGGGCCGCGGTGGCTTCCGCGGCGGCGGCGCTCATGATCGCCGCGCCGGTCGCCCTCGCGGACGACAACGCCCCCACGGCGCGCAGCGGCGCGGCCTCGGGCGAGCTGGTGTACGGCGGCACGTCGGGCTTCGACGTCAACATCGCCGACAAGGGCAAGGTCCAGACGACGCTGTTCAACTTCAAGCTGTCCGACGGCGCCATCTCGAAGATGTACTGCGTGCAGATCGAGGTCGGCGCGCGCTTCGGCGAGACGATGGTCGAACACGCCTGGAACGACTACCCCGACGCGAAGTCGCCGTTCCGCAAGAACAACAAGAACATCAACTGGGTGCTGCACCACAGCTTCCCCTCCGAGGACGTGGCGTCGCTTGAGAAGACGCTGACCGGCAAGGGCGCCAAGCTCCACGACGGTCTGTCCACGAAGGAAGCGCTGACCGCGACGCAGGCCGCGGTGTGGCACTACAGCGACGGCAAGGACCTCGACGCCGAGAACCCGCTGGCCAACGGCTCCCCGGACGAGGCGGCCGACGTTCTCGCGCTGTACAACTACCTGACCGGTGACGCGAACACCGGTGTCGAGGAGAAGAAGCCGACGCTGAGCATCACGCCGGCCAAGGCGAGCGGCGAAGCGGGCACGAAGATCGGCCCGTTCACCGTCGCGACGACCGGCAGCGTCACCGACTTCACGAGCAAGCTCCCCGAGGGCGTGAAGGTCGTCGGTGAAAACGGCGAGGAGATCAAGTCCTCGGCGATCAAGAACGGCACGAAGCTGTTCCTGGACGTCCCGAAGGACGCGAAGCCCGGCACGGCCGAACTCGCGGTGAAGGCCGCTGGCGACGTCAACACCGGTCGCCTGTTCGTGGCCAAGAACTACGCGGACAACCCGGCGCAGTCGCTGATCGTGGCGCAGTCGCAGAAGAGCAGCGTCGAAGCGGCCGCAACCGGCACGTGGACCGAAACGGGCCCGGTGACCACCGCGCCCGCGACGACTGCTCCTGCTGCTGGCGGCAACAACTCGGGCCAGACCCCGCTGGCGAACACCGGCGTGAACGCCGCCCTGCCCATCGGCATCGGCGCGGCCCTGGTGATCGCTGGCGGCGGGATGCTGCTGGTGGTTCGCCGTCGTCGGAGCAACGCCTGATTGGTTTCAAGTAACACGCACTAGCTGAGCGGGCCGGTCCTTTGAGGACTGGCCCGCTTTGCTATGTGCGCAGTCAATTGCACCACTGCACCACGGCCACTTGTCACTGCCACGACCACGACCACTGCTATCGCTGCCGCTGCTGTCGCCGCGGTTGGCACCGCTGCCGCCTTCACGGACCGCCCACCCACGAAACCGCAGCCAGTGCACTCGACGAAACCAGGCACCCACACCCCCCGCACCCCGATACGAAGCCAAAATGCGGTCTGGGGTGGCTTGTCAAGGCATCTTTCCCGCCTTG
>NZ_JBSFNS010000164.1:0-13830 GCF_053587275.1 Amycolatopsis sp. NPDC003676 | reverse complement strand
GCTCGCCGTGCACGACGCCCGCCGACTTGAGGATGCGCAGGGAAAGATGCCTTGACAAGCACCCCCAGACCGCAGGGACGCTTCGTATCGGGGTGCGGGGGAGGGGCTGGGTGCCTCGAACCTTGGGTGCGTTTGCTGCGGTTCGGGAGTGGGTCGGGGCTTGCGCCCCAATGTGGCGTTGGGTGCGTCAGATGCACCGAACGCCGCATTGGGTGCGTGGGATGCACCCAATGCCGCATTGGGGCGCATCCTGGCGGGGGCTGGGTGGGGCGTGAGGGGAACCCTGGAGGAATCAGAGCCCGTGAAGGTGGCCCTCACGGACGTAATCGAGCCCACGAACGCGCAGGGGAAAGAGTGGCGTCGCTGGGCTGGGCGGCTAAGTTGTGCGGCATGGATGTGCACGTCGTCGATCACCCGCTGGCCAAGGCTCGTCTCTCTACCATGCGGGACGCTCGGACGGACAGTGCCGCGTTCCGGGCCGCGTTGCATGAGTTGACTGTCATGCTCGTTTATGAAGCCACGCGGGATGCGCCGGTGCGTACTGAGCGGATTCATACTCCGGTCGCGCGGACTGACGCGTATCGGCTGGCCAGTCCGCCGTTGCTCGTGCCTGTCTTGCGGGCTGGGCTGGGGATGGCTGATCAGGCGCACAAGCTGATCCCCGACGCGCAGATGGGGTTCGTCGGGCTTGCTCGCGACGAGGAGACGCTCAAGCCGACTCCCTACCTCGAGTCGCTGCCCGAGTCGCTCGCGGATCGGCCGGTGTTGGTGCTGGATCCGATGCTCGCGACTGGCGGGTCGATGGAGTACACGATTCGGCTGCTGACCGATCGTGGGGCTACTGACGTCACCGCGATTTGTGCGCTCGCTGCCCCGGAGGGGTTGGCGCATCTGGAGCAGACTGGGCTGCCGGTTCGGGTGGTCACCTCGAGTATTGACGAGCGGCTCAACGACTCCGGGTTCATCGTGCCGGGGCTGGGCGACGCGGGGGATCGCCAGTACGGAGCTAGGTAAGCCAGCCGGAAGCGTTGGCGTGCAAAGCTTTTTCGTACCCGTCGGAAACGCTGAAGCCAGCCGGCAGACGGCCGGACAGTTCCAGGGACACCAGGCCGTGCACGAAGCCCCACAGGCTGACGGTGATCAGTTCTGGCGCGACGTCCTGGAACTGGCCGGACGCGACCGCGGCGCGGACGACCCCGGTCAGGGGGGCGAGGGTGGACTGGGCGACCTCGTCGGCTTCGGCGTTCGGTTCGAATCCTGGCACCGAGCGGCTGAACATGATCGCGTACAGGTGCGGGTCGGCCAGTGCGCTTTCGCGGTAGGCGATGCCCAGGCGCACGAGGTCGGGTACGGGCTCGCCAGTGAGGGGGACCGTCGCGAGGCGGGCGCCGAAGCGGCGGAAGCCTTCTGCGTACAGAGCGTTCACCAGGTCCGGTTTGCTGCCGAACAGCGAGTACACCGCCGTGGTCGACGTGCCGGAGTCGGCGGCCAGTTTTCGCAAGGACAGCGCCTTGGGGCCGTCCGCGGAGATCAGTTCGCCTGCCCGGTCCAGGAGCTTCAGCCGGAGGGATTCGTCGTGGGTACGGGGGCGAGGCATGTACCCAGCGTAACGCAACAACGTTATAAAACGCGACCGTGACCAGCGTTTTAAGATTTGACCTGGAGTGCACTCCAGGTCGTACTGTCGAGCGCATGAGCTACTCGATAGCGGAAGCCGCACGACGTAGCGGCCTGTCGATCGACACCCTCCGGTACTACGAACGCATCAAACTTCTCGAACCGCCCGCTCGCGATTCGGCGGGGCGGCGCGCCTACTCCGACGAGGACCTGAACTGGCTCGGCTTCCTCACGAAGCTGCGGCTCACCGGGATGCCGATCAAGAGCATGCGCGAGTACGCCTCGCTGCGCCGGCACGGGGTGGCCAGCGCGGGACGGCGCAAGGCGATCCTCGTGGAGCAGCGGCAGTCGGTCGCCGACCGGATCGCCGAGCTGCAGGGTTGTCTCGACATTCTGGACTACAAGATCGCCAACTACGAGCAGATCGAGCGCAAGGCCTTCGGCGTCGCGCCCGAAATGGAGGGAATTTCCGCGTGATCGGTACGAGGAAGCTCGGCGCACTGGAGGTCGGCGCACAGGGGCTCGGCTGCATGGGGATGAGCTCGGCCTACGGCGTGCGCGACAACGACGGCGAGTCCGTCGCCACGGTGCACCGGGCGCTGGAACTGGGGGTGACCCTGCTCGACACGGCCAACGTGTACGGCGCGGGGGAGAACGAGAAGCTCGTCGGCAAGGCCATCGCCGACCGTCGCGACCAGGTGGTTCTCGCGACGAAGTTCGGCATCGTGCACACCGACGAGGGCATGACCGCGCGCGGTGACGCCGCGTATGTGAAGCAGTGCTGCGACGAGTCGCTGCAGCGGCTCGGGATCGACCACATCGACCTCTACTACCAGCACCGCGTCGACCCGAACGTCCCGATTGAGGAGACCTGGGGTGCGCTCGCTGAGCTGGTCGAGGCAGGGAAGATCCGTTACGCCGGGATTTCCGAAGCCGGTGCGGAGACGATCCGCCGGGCGCACGCGGTGCATCCGGTGACCGCGTTGCAGAGCGAATGGTCGCTCTGGACGCGCGGGATCGAGGACGAAATTCTCGGTACTTGCCGGGAGCTGGGGATCGGAATCGTGCCGTTCTCGCCGCTGGGCCGCGGGTTCCTGACTGGCGCGGTCACGTCGGTGCAGGAGCTGCCCGAGGGCGACATGCGCCGTGGCCTGCCGCGGTTCGCCGAGGACAACTTCGCGCGCAACATGGCGATCGTCGAGGCGCTGCGTGCGCTGGCCGCGGAGAAGGGCGTCACGGCGGGGCAGTTGGCGCTCGCCTGGGTGCAGGCCAAGGGGGCCGACGTCGTGCCGATCCCGGGCACGAAGCGGCGGAAGTACCTGGAAGAGAACGTCGGCGCGGCCGAACTGGAACTGTCCGAAGAGGACATCGCGGCGATCGAGAAGGCCGCTCCGGCCGAGGCGATCGCGGGGGCCCGGTACCCGGAGGCGCTCGCGCGCGTCACCGGCAAGTAGCAGCCGAAGCCGGTGCCTCGCTTCCGTCGCGGGGCGCCGGCGTCCCGAAGACCGGGTACGTTCTGAGGGATTTCTGAGATCTTCCGACCACTCTGATCGCCGTCAGATCAAGGCGACGCGGGAGGTCGGTGTCATGGCGGACGTGCTGGACTACCTGGTGGTCGGAGCCGGGCCGGCGGGATTGCAGCTCGGGCGGCAGCTGGGCGGGGCCGGGCGCAGCTACCTGGTCCTGGAGCGCGGGTCCGTGCCCGCCGCGTTCTTCACGCGATTTCCCCGGCACCGCACGCTCATCTCGGTCAACAAGAAATACACCGGATGGACCGACCCCGAACTGAACCTCCGGGTCGACTGGAACTCGCTGCTCGACGACGGGCCGGATCCGCTGGTCTTCACCGACTACAGCGCCGAGATGTTCCCGCCGGCGGAAGCATTTCTCAGCTACACCGCCGATTACGCGGCGAAACACGACGTCAAGATCCGTTACGACACCGAGGTTACGCGAATTTCGCGCGCGGGTGACGTCTTCACGGTCACCGCTGCGGACGGGGAGAAGTTCAGCGCGCGGCGGCTGATCATGGCGACCGGCGTGACCAAACCGTATGTCCCGGATGTGCCGGGCATGGAGTTGGTCGACCAGTACGCCGATTACGACACCGATCCGGAACAGTTTATCAACCAGCGCGTTCTCGTGCTAGGCAAGGGAAACTCCGCCTTCGAAACCGCTGACAGCATCAACGCCTTCGCTGCGGTGCTGCATGTCGCCGGTCCGCGACCGGTCAAGCTCGCGTGGCGCACGCACTTCGTCGGACACCTTCGCGCATTCAACGCTGGCGTGCTCGACATGTATCAACTCAAGCTGCAGCACGCGATTCTCGACGGTGACGTTCGCGAGATCACCAAGGACGACGACGGTTATCACGTCAAGTTCGCTTTCGCCCGTGCCAATGAGCTGGTCAAGGAAATTCGCTACGACCGGGTCATCGCCGCGACCGGATTCCGGTTCGATGCTTCGATTTTCGACGAGGACTGCCGTCCGGAGATGACAATCAACGACCGGTTCCCGGCGCAGACCTCGTCGTGGGAATCGGTGAACGTGCCAGGACTTTACTTCGCCGGGACGATCACTCAGGCCCGCGATTTCAAGAAGGCCACCAGCGCGTTCATTCACGGCTACCGCTACGGCGTGCGCGCGCTTTCCAAAGTGCTCGACGAGCGCTACCACGACACCGAATGGCCAAGCACGGTGGTGGCCAACAAAACCAGTGAACTGGTCGACGCCGTCATAGGCCGGATCAACCGTACTTCCGCGCTGTACCAACAGTTCGGCTTCCTCGCCGACGTTCTCGTGGTCGACGGCGACCAGGCCCGCTACTACGAGGAAGTCCCGGTCGACCGGTTCAAGGACACCGCGCTGGGGGAGAGCGCCAACGCGTTCGTGATCACCCTCGACTACGGGCCGGACCACGACAAGATCGATCCGTTCGACTTCACTGTCACCCGCGCGAGTCAGGACGTCGCGAACGATTCCGGCGAAGGGCATTACTTGCACCCGATCGTCCGGCATTACCAGGGCGGCGAATTGGTCGCGACCCATCACGTCACCGAGAACCTCGAAAACGAGTGGAATCGCCCGGTGCACGTGGACGCGTTGACGGCCTTCTTCACCAAGCAGCTCTGACATGCGCACGATCGCGGAGTTGGAAGCCATCGCACGCGAACGGATGGAGCCAGCGCACTACGACTATTACGCCGGCGGAGCGGGCGAGGAAGCCACCTTGCGCGCCAACGAAGAAGAATTCCGCCGCCGGGTGCTGGTGCCGCGAGCACTGCGCGGCGTCGGTAAACGCGACCTGACGGTGGAAATTGCCGGGTCGCCGATGTCGATGCCGATTTTGGTGTGCCCGACGGCATTCCACCGTCTCGCGCATTCGGATGGAGAACTCGCGACCGCGCAAGCCACTGCGGAAGCGGGCACCGTCTTCGTGTGCAGCATGGCCTCGACGACGGCTGTCGAAGACGTCGCCAAAGTCGCCGACGTGTTCTGGTTTCAGCTGTATGTGCAATCAGACCGTGAGTTCACCGAAGCGGTCATCAGCCGGGCGGAGAACGCGGGCGCGCGGGCATTGGTGGTGACGGTCGATTCCGCGGTGCGCGGACGGCGGGAACGCGAGTACCGCCACGCGTTCCACGATCTTCCTCCGGGGCTGGCCGCCGAGAACATGCGCGACGCCACCGGCCGGGTGCGCGACATCGAAATGCCCGTCGACCTGACCTGGGACGATCTCGCCTGGCTGCGCGAAAGCACGAAAATGCCGATGCTGCTCAAGGGCGTGCTGCACCCGGAGGACGCCCGGCGCGCGGTGGCGGCCGGAATCGACGGACTCGTGGTGTCCAACCACGGCGGACGGCAACTCGACGGCGCAATTTCGAGTCTGGCCGCACTTCCCGAAATCGTGTCCGTTGTGGACGGTCAAGTGCCACTGATCCTCGACGGCGGTGCGCGAAGCGGCGCGGACGTCGTCAAGGCGCTCGCTCTCGGCGCGGACGCGGTCGGCGTCGGCAGGCCGGTGCTGTGGGGCCTTGCTGCGGCGGGGCAGGAAGGGGTCGCCGAAGTGCTGGAACGGTTGCGCGAGGAAACGGACACCGCGCTCGGGCTGTGCGGGGCGCGGACGCCCGGCGAGCTGACTCCGGACCTGGTCCGATGAAACGTCTCGTGCTCGCCGGGGCGGCCGGGCTGATCGCGACCAGCCCGAAGTGGCTGCCGGGCCGGGTCGTCGCGATGCGGAACCGGATCTTCGCGCTGGTCAACGGGGACGAGGGCTACCAGGTGCCGGTCGAGGACTTCCGCCGGGTGTACGCCGATCCGGCGGCCGACGGACGCAGCGAGGGCGCCGCGCTGTCCGACCTGTTCTGGTACTGGCTCGCGCCCGGACCGCAGGTGCACCAGGAACATCTGGAACCGGGCCCGCGCTACGACGAGGTCGCCAAAACCACCCGGAACATCCTGGTCAAGTCCAAGGCCGAATCGCAGGCGATGACCGAACGGGTCGCCGCACGCGTGCTCGACCGGATCGAAACCGGGCCGGGCCGACTGCTCCGGCTGCGCGACGAGATGATGCCGGTCTGGGCCGAGCTGTACTACGAGCTGGTGTTCGGCGAACCGTGCCCGCCGGAGGCGCGGGACCTGATCGTCGGGCACGCCGACGACGTCGTGTCCGCGCTGAAGTGCGTGCGCCCGCGCAACATGTGCCGTCGCGCCCGGCTCACCGCGTACCTGCGCCGCCGGCTCGACGACGTGCCGCATCCGCTGCCGTCGCGGCTCACCCGCGAGGAGCAGGTGTTCTACCTGCAAGGCACGTTCTTCAACACGGCGGTCGTGCAGATGTCCGAGGCGATGGCGCACCTGCTGATGGTGCTCGCCGAACATCCGCAGGTGCAGCGCAGGCTCGCGGAAAACCCGGACGACGACGAGTATTTCGACCGTGTGCTGGACGAATGCCTGCGCACCTACCCGCTCTTCGGCATCGCGCACCGCATCACCACCGGCGACATCGAACTGGCCGACCGAACCATCGACGCGGGCACCGTGCTGTTGTTCAGCTATCCGGAGTTCCACCACGCCGGAGTGGACCGTCCCGACGAGTTCGACCCGGAGCGTTGGGCCGGTTGCCCCGCGCACCAGCAGAGAAATTTCTTGCCGTTCGGCGTCGCACAAAACCGGCCGTGCCCGGCGCGCGGCCTCGCCCCGGTGACGATGCGAGTGGTCACCAGGGAATTCCTGCGCCGGTTCGCCCTCACGACGAGCGCCGCGCACACCCGCTCGATTCCCAATCGCGGACCGGTTTTCGCGACCCCGCGCGGATCGCGGCGAAATCCCCGCACCGCATTGGCCTATCTGGCGGTACGCGATCGCTGGGAAGACGTGTGGCGCAGCCTCGCGCAGCTGGTCTTCGGCACCTACATGGTGCTCGACGCGCGTCGGCTTCGGTTGTGCACCAAACACTTCCAGGGAGGGAACCGATGAGTGCCGTAGAAGCCGCACCCGCGTTTTTCCTGGCAGCGGTGGTGATCCTGGTGTCCTGTCGGGCGGTGAACGCGCTCGCGGTGCGGCTCGGACAACCGCCGGTGGTCGGTGAGATGGTCACCGGTGTGCTGCTGGGCCCGTCGCTGCTCGGGCTCCTGCTGCCGGGCGTCCAGGAATGGCTGTTCCCGGACTCGGTGCGCACGCTGCTCTACCTCGGCGGCCAGATCGGGCTCGTCATCTACATGTTCGGTGCCGGCTACGAGTTTCGGCTGAGCGCCCTGAAGGAAGGGAGGAAAACCGTCGCGGCGGTGTCCGCCGCGGGCACAGTCGTGCCGCTCGCGCTCGGCGTGGGGGTGAGCGTGCTCGGCGCGAACTGGGCCGGAATCCTGAAACCCGGGGTGTCGCCGGTGGTTTCGGCGGCGTTCGTCGCGGTGGCGCTCGCGATCACGGCGTTTCCGATGATGGCCCGGATCATCACCGAACGCGGTTTGGGCAGCACCCGGTTCGGCTCGCTCGCGCTCGCGTGCGGCGCCCTCGACGACGTGCTCGCCTGGATCCTGCTGGCCGTCGTCCTCGGCATGCACGCCGGCACAGCCGGTCCGATCGCGACGGCCATTGGCGGCGGAGTGCTGTTCGTGCTGCTGGTGTGGCTGGTGGTCCGGCGGATCGTGGCGCGGGTGATGGACAACCCGCGCGTGTCGGTGGACCAGCGGATGCTCGTCACCGCCATGTTCCTGTTCGGCGCCGCGTGGTTCACCGACGTCATCGGCCTCTACGCGGTGTTCGGCGCGTTCATGCTCGGGCTGGTGTTCCCGCGCGGCGAGGCGGCCGACGCGGTGCTCGCGCGGATCATGCCGGTCGGCCGGGTCGTGTTCCTGCCGCTGTTCTTCACCTATTCCGGCCTCAACACGCGATTCGCGCTGCTCGCCGACCCGAAGCTGCTGATGTTCGCGCTGGTCTGCATCGCGGTCGCGGTGGTCGGCAAACTCGGTGCCTCGTGGGGCGCGGCGCGGCTGACCGGCGAACCGCAACCGGTAGCGCTGCGGATCGGCGTGCTGGTGAACGCGCGCGGACTGATGCAATTGGTGGCATTGAACGTGGGGCTGTCCGCCGGAATCGTTTCGCCCGCGCTGTTCACCGTCCTGGTGCTCGTCGCGCTCGTCACCACGATCATGACCTCGCCGGTGCTCGGCTGGCTGGACAAACGCGACGCCCGCCGGTACGCCGACGGAGAAATGCCCGAATTTCTCCTCACCGGACGAAGCTGAACGATTGCCTACGAAAGTCGAGGGTCGGATGGCCGGATCACTGCGAGTATGGACCTGTGCACGATGAGGCAGAGACCCCGGCGGCTTCCCGGGTGCTCCTGGTCGAGGACGATCGCGATCTCGCCGGGATGCTCGTCGAATTGCTCGCCGGAGAAGGTTACGAGACCGAAGTGGCCCACGACGGACAGCGCGGCCTGCACCTCGGGCTCACCGGGCGGCACGCGGTGGTGATTCTCGACCGGCGGCTGCCGGTGGTCGACGGCCTCTCGGTGCTGGCCCAGCTGCGCCGCCGGGCGGTGCCCGCGCGGGTGCTGGTGCTGTCGGCGCTGGGCGAGCTGGCCGACCGGGTGCACGGCCTCGACACCGGGGCCGACGACTACCTGGTGAAACCGTTCGAGACCGACGAGCTCCTCGCCAGGGTGCGAGCGTTGTGCCGCCGCGACGAGGAGCACGCCGAATCGCTCCCGCTCGGCGCTGCGGCGCTGGATCTGCAGCGGCACGAGGTCGTGCTGCCGCGCGGCGAGCGGGTGACGCTGTCCGGCCGCGAGTTCGAACTGTTGCGCACGCTTGCCCAGCGGCCCAAGGCAATCCACCCGCGGGCGTCCCTGCGCGCGGGAGTGTTCACCGAATCCGCCGCTGAGTCCATTGTGGACACCTATGTGTACTACCTGCGGCGGAAGCTGGGGCGGGGCGTGGTGAAGACAGTGCACGGCCTTGGCTACCAGATCGGGGCGGTGTGACCACCGTCGTCGCCCCGGAGGCGCGGGCGCTGCGGCGCGCGCGGCGGACCATTGCGGGCCAGATCGCCGTGGTGATCACGATGGTCGTGCTCGCCGCGGGCGTGATCGCGTACTGGGTGCTGCGCAGCGGGCAGTCCGCGGAGACCGAGCGGCAGCTGGAATTCGCGCTGAGTCACGGGCTTTCCGCGACCCCGCCCGGATGCACCTATCTGGTGACGCCCGAGGGGCACGCGCCTGCCGGGCGGCTCCCGTTCACGATCCCGCCGGTGCCGCAAGTGCCGCACGACGGTGATGTGGTGACGGAAGAACGCGTGCTCGACGGCGCGACCTACACCATCCGTACGGTCAACCGCGGCGGCGAGGTATGGCAGGCGTATTTCAACGAGCACTACCTGATCTCTGACCGCGAACAGCTGTTGTTAGGGCTCGGGGTGGCCGAGCTGGTGGTGCTGATCGCGTCGGTGATCAGCGGGTATCTGCTGGCCGGGCGGGCAATCCGGCCGTTGGGCGAGGCATTGCGCCGGCAACGGACATTCGTCGCCGACGCGTCCCACGAGCTGCGTGCGCCGTTGACCCGGCTGCACACCCGCACACAGCTCCTGGCCCGACGCGGCGGTGCGGGACCGGATGAGCTGCAAACCCTGGTCTCGGGCACCCGCGAATTGGGTGCGGTGGTCGAC
Organism: Amycolatopsis sp. NPDC003676; assembly: GCF_053587275.1. Taxonomy (NCBI): domain Bacteria; kingdom Bacillati; phylum Actinomycetota; class Actinomycetes; order Pseudonocardiales; family Pseudonocardiaceae; genus Amycolatopsis; species Amycolatopsis sp. NPDC003676. Next base: position 4,047 of record NZ_JBSFNS010000164.1, on the reverse strand, counting down.
GATCTGCTCTTGTCCGCGCAGGCCTGTGCCAAGCGGCCGCAGCTGGAGCCGGTGCAGCTGGCGGTGCTGGCGGAACAGGCGGTGGCGGCGGAATCGGTCCGGGCGAACGACCGGCAGGTGGACCTCCGGCTGAGTCGTTCGCCGGGGCTGGAGGACGTGGTGCCGGGCGTCCCGACCGCGTTGCGGCGAGTGCTGTCCGCCTTGCTGGACAACGCGATCGGGCACACTCCGCCCGGCGGGTCGATCGAGGTGATTCTCGCCAATCCGGACGCCCGGCACGTCGAACTGCGCGTGTGCGACACCGGAACCGGCTTCCCGCAGCACGAAGCGGAGCGGCTTTTCGAACGTTTCGCGCACGGCGCGCACGGTGAGGGACGACGGTTCGGGTTGGGGTTGGCGTTGGTGCAGGAAGTGGTGACCGGACATGGCGGGACTATTGCCGCGTTCGGAAAGCCTGGCGTCGGTGCGACGTTTACGTTGCGCTTTCAACGGGCTTGAGCTTACGGGCTTGGAACTTCTTGTACAGGAAGAAATAGAGCTTGATGTACTGGCCGACCAGGACGGCGTTGATGATCGTGCCCTCGCGGATGAAATGCGGGCCGCCGAGGAAGATCAGCCCGATGCCCGCCGAGATCGCCAGCAGGGTGCAGTCGAAGACGGTCTTGATGTTTCCCCATTTGCGGCCGGTCTTCTTCTGCAGGGTGTTGACGAACAGGTCGATCGGCATCAGCACCAGATTGGCGCGGATCATGAGGAAGAGCCCGAACGCCAGCATCGCGTCAGCGAGGAACAGCAACGCGAGATTCGCCGCATAGGGCCCGAGCGAGATCCACTTCGTCGCCATCAGGTTGAAGTCGAGCAGCGCGGCCAGAATCAGCGCCGGAACCAGCGAGAACAGGTTCTTGAGTTTGAACGCCCTTGGCAGCACCAGGAAAGTCAGCCCGAGCATGAGCACTTCGAGCATGAGATTGAACGTGCCCTGGCTGAGCGGCGGGAGCACGAGCGTCATCGTGCGGGTCAGGCTGCTTTGCGGGGAAATGCCGATCCCGGCGCGGATGGCCAGGCCGAGACCGAGCGTCAGCAGATAGATGCCCGCGATGTAGGTGATCCACCGCCGCACCACGTTTCCGGTGTCGATTACTCCCGCGTCTTTGTCGTAAGGCACGACCGCGACCTCCTCGTTGAGGGTTACTTCATGAATCCGAAACGGTCGAGCGAGATGAACAGGGTCAGGAGTTTGTTGACGACGGGCTCGCCCTCGTTGTGGTTGCCCAGCTTTTCGAGCGCGGCGTCGACCGAGCGGGTCGCGTCGACGAGTTCGGCGAGATTCATGTCGGCCATCACGCCGTAGAATTCCAAGGGCAGACAGGCTTTTGTCTCGCCGTCCTCGGTCACGATGCAGCCGCCGACGAGCGTGTCCAATTGCTTGAGGTTGGCGCACATTTCCGCGCTGTCGCTGCCGACGCTCACAAAGTACGCCGACGGCGCGGGCCAGAACGTCGACACCGCACCGCGGTCGAGCGACACGCCCTTGAACAGTCCGGTGACGATGTGCCGCTCTCCGTCGGCGTAACGTTGCACGACGGAAATCCGGTTGAGCCGCTCGCCTTCGTGCTCGGGCACGACCGCACCGTCGCGGAACGGTACCCAGATCTCTTGGGCGAACTTGAGATGCCCGCGTCCGTAGACGTCGAAAAGCAGCACCTTCGCTTGGTCGCCTTCGGGCGAGATTTCGAGTGGCACCAAGTCGAGTTGCTCGGCGGTCAGGTCGGCGAGACCCGGCTTGGGTTCCTTGGCCAGGCTTGAGTAATCGATGCCGACGCGGTTGAGCAGCTTACGGTCGCGCGCGACCAGTTCGCCGCCCTTGAACACATACCGCGGATTGATCTTGGCGAGACTGTCGGTGAGGACGATGTCGGCGAAGCGGCCCGGGCTGAGCGAACCGAGATCGCGGTCCTTGCGGAACGAGCGGGCGGCGTAGAGCGTGCCCATTTTGATCGCCTTGATCGGCGGCATTCCCATTTCGATCGCCAGCGAGATCACCCAGTCGATGTGGCCTTGCCGCAGGACGCGGTCCACCGAGATATTGTCCGCGCACAGCTGGAAGTTCTCCGCGGGCCAGCGCCGTTTCACGATGGCGCGCAACATGGTCCGGATGACCTCGGGACTTCCGACGCCGAACTTGATCTGGGTGTTTAGCCCGTAGCGGACGCTCTTTTCGATGTCGTCCTCGTTCCAGACGTCGTGATTGTTGTCGACGCCGATCGCGGGCATGTAGTTCAGCAGCATGTCCGACAGCGCCGTGACGCCCCAATGGCAGTTCACGAACCCGGAATTCGCCCGGCCCAGCGCGGACTTGCGGAAGTCGTCGGCGTCCCCGGTCATGTAGGACAGGTGAGCCAGTTCGCCGAGCCCGATCACCGGATCCATCTTCAGCATGGCCTCGGTGACGTCCGTCGAGGTCTTCTTCCCCGGCGCGAACGCGTAAAGCCGATACGGCAGGTTTTCGTGGTCAGCAAACAATGTTTGGACGGCTTCCACTGCCTCGTCCCCGGCCGCGCTGGCGAAGTCCAGGGTTTCGCCGAAGACCGTGGTCGTTCCACTCGGGACGATCGCCTCGCCGAACGCCGCCGGATGCGCGAGCTGCGACTCGAAATGCAGATGCGCGTCGATCAAACCGGGGATCGCGTAAAGCCCTTCGCCGTCGAAGACCTCGCGCACCCGCACGACCGACTCGTCGGGGTTCAGCGCCACGATCCGCTGCCGGTAAACGAGAAGCGAGCCGGGATAGACACTTTCCGTGTGCACGTCGACAATGTGGAGATTGCGCAGCAGCAGGTCCGCCTCCTGCTCGCCGGAGAGAATTCCGAAGATCGTCCGAACGTGATCTTCTTGCGCGGCAACGTCTTCGGCCGGGATCGGGGGATACGTCGTCGGATCCTGCACAGTGTCCTCGCTTCGCTGTCGTTGGTGCACTGATAGAACCCGGCGCATACCGTTGCTGACAAGCATTCATTTTCGTACGACGTGTACTCTTTTTTCGTACGCTAAGGAGGTCCGCCCGTGCTCCACTCGCGGTTGCTGCAGTACATCGACGAAGTGGCGCGCCTCGGCTCCATCCGCGCGGCCGGCGCCCGGCTGCACGTCGCGCCGTCGGCGATCAACCGGCAGATCCTGCTCCTGGAAGCGGAACTCGGTCAGCCGCTGTTCGACCGTCTGCCGCGCGGGATGCGCCCGACGCCAGCCGGGGAGGCGCTTCTCGCGCACGTCCGGCGCACGCTGCAGCAGTACCGCGAGACCGTCGCCGACATCCGCGACCTGCACGCGCTCGGCAGCGGCGAGGTTGTGATCGCCACGATGACCGGCCTGGCCAGCAGCGTCGTCGCCACCGCCGCGGCGGCGTTCCGGTCTCGCCATCCGCGAGTCCGGATCTCGATTCGCGCGATGACGACGCAGGAGATCCTGCACGCGGTCGATGCCAGCGAAGCCGATCTCGGACTCGGCTTCAACGTCCCGCCGTCGGCGCACCTCGAGGTCTGCTGGCAGATGAACACCAGGCTCGGCGTGGTCGTCGCCCCGCACCATCCGCTCGCCGGCGCGGACCCGATCCCGCTCGCGCAGTGCCCGCCCTACCCGCTGATCTTCGCCGACCGCTCGATGGTCATCCACGGCATCGTCGCAGAGGCTTTCGCCAAGGCCGGTCTCGACATCGAACCGGCCTTCCACACCAACTCGATCGAGACCATGAAACGCCTCGCGGCCTCCGGCGACGCCATCGCGTTCCTCAGCGAATTCGACATCGCCGAGGAGATCCGCGACGGCCGCCTCGTCTTCCGCCCCGTCCGCGACGCGTTTAGCAACAACGTGGTTTCGTTGGTGCGGCGGGAAAAACACGGCCACGGGCTGGCGAGTTTGTTGCTGGCCGAGGACATCGTGGGCGCGTTGACCCACGCGCAGACTCCGCGCCCCTAACGCTCAGCACCGTTGCCGCATAGGTACGTGAGGGGAACCCTGAGGGAATCAGATTCCCTCAGGGTTCCCCTCACG
>NZ_JBSFNS010000163.1:0-14165 GCF_053587275.1 Amycolatopsis sp. NPDC003676 | reverse complement strand
GTGCTTGTCAAGGCATCTTTCCCGCCTTGACAAGCACCCCCAGACCGTCAGCACACTCAAGCTTCGGGGTGCCCCACGCACCCCAGGTGCGCAATGTCGCCGCCAGGCGACGAGCCGAACCTCACCCCAACTCGGCAAGCCGATCCAAAAACCCCCGCTGCCCTTTGACCAGCTTCTCCCGAGCCACCTCGAGAGAAAACCACTCCACCCGATCCACTTCAGGAAACTCCTGCGTCCGCCCAGACCGAGGCGGCCACTCCATCTCGAAAACCCCAGGCACCACCTGAGCCGGATCAAGCTCCCCCTCCACAGCCCAAGCAGTCACGACCTTCCCGGACTGCCGAACCTCCCCCAGCTCAACCCATTCCCCAGCAGGCACCGGCACCCCCAATTCCTCAGCGAACTCCCGCCGAGCAGCAACCTCAGCCGCTTCCCCCTCCTCGATCTCCCCCTTGGGCAACGACCAAGCAGCCAGATCCTTCTTAGCCCAAAACGGCCCGCCCATATGCGCGAGCAACACCTCGACCCCCGCCGCGCCCCGCCGAAAAACCAACACCCCAGCACTACGCCTGACCACCATCCCCCCACCCTGCCAGTCCCCACCTGACCAGCCCAAACACCCCCACAGAAAAAACTTCCCGGCAATGTGTCGATCCACGCCAACCCCGTTCGACGCATAGGCAGAAGGCACCCAACAGCCACCCCGGGAAGGACCCCACGATGACCACCACCACCGCCCCGAAGACCATCAAGACCGCCGAGACCACCGCCGCCGCCGAAGGCAAGAAGTCCCTGGCAGACCGAGCCCGGCCCACCGTCCTGGCCCTCTTCCGCGCCGTGGTGTCGTTCCTCTTCCTCTGCCACGGCCTGATGGGCTTCGGCCTCTTCGGCGGCATCGACAACGCGGGCGGCGCGCTCCCCTTCGGCCAGTGGCCGGGCTACTGGGCCAGTCTGATCGAGGTCATCGGCGCGATCCTGGTCTTCGCCGGGCTCTTCACCCGAATCTCCGCAACGGTGCTCTCCGGCGTCATGGCCTACGCCTACTTCACCGTGCACGCCCCGGAAGGCCTTCTCCCCTTGCACAACATGGGCGAGCCCGCCGCCCTGTTCGCCTGGATCTTCCTCACCATCGCCGTGGTGGGGCCGGGGGCGGCCGCACTGGACAATCTGCGCCGTCGCTGAAACCCGCGACAGAGCGGCAATCCCGGAAACCTAGCCGGGGTTGCCGCTCACCAGCATCGCCCGCCCGAGCGCGTGCTCCATCAACACCGTCAGCACCTGCTTGGTCGAATCCCGCTCCCGCGCGTCGCACAACAGCAACGGCACCTGCGGATCGAGATCCAGCGCCCCGCGGACTTCCTCGGTCCCGTACCGGTAAGCGTCGTCGAAGCAGTTCACCCCGACCACGAACGGCAACCCGCGCTGCTCGAAGAAATCCACTGCGGGGAAACAAGATTCGAGCCGCCGCGTGTCCGCCAGCACCACCGCGCCGAGCGCGCCGTCGGCCAGTTCGTCCCACATGAACCAGAACCGGTCCTGCCCCGGCGTCCCGAACAGGTACAGGATGAGCTCGGGGTTGATGGTGATCCGGCCGAAGTCGAGCGCGACCGTCGTGGTGGTTTTGCCCTCGACGCCGGACAGGTCGTCCACGCCCTCGGACGCGGCGGTGATCACCTCTTCGGTGCGCAGCGGCGGCACCTCGCTGACCGAGCCGACCAGGGTCGTCTTGCCGACTCCGAAGCCACCCGCGACGAGCACCTTCACCGCCTGCGCGGTGAGCGACCGGCGGGGCTCAGAGTTTCCGGATGCCATCGAGAACCGCCTGGAGTACGTGGGGGCTGGGGGCGTCGGTCACCGGCGTCGCGGTGCGGAAGAGCACGAGGTTGCGTTCTATCAAATCGCTCAGCAGCACCTTCACCACGGGCAGCGGCAGGTCGACGCGAGCCGCCACCTCGGCGACCGAAACCGGGCGCTGGCACAGGGAAAGAATGCGCGAGTACTCCGGTTCGAGGCCGGGCGTCTCGCTCGCGGTGCGCAGCGCGACGACGAGCGTGATGAGGTCGAGCCCGCGCGTGTCGGACCGGGTCCGCCCGCCGGTGACGGCGTAGGACCGCACCAGCGGACCGGCCTCGTCCTCGTACCAGGACTCGCGGCCCTGAGCCATCATGGCGAGGTCCGCTGGACCGCTCCGGCCCGCGGCGCCGCGGTGAGCACCGCGCCGACCCGCTTGACCATCAGGTTCATCTCGTAGGCGACGAGCCCCATGTCCGCGTCGACCCCGGCCAGCAGCGCGAGGCAGGCGCCCCGGCCGGCCGCGGTGACGAACAGGAACGCGTGGTCCATCTCGACCATCGTCTGCCGCACGTTGCCGCCGCCGAAGTGCCGTCCGGTGCCGCGGGCGAGGCTCTGGAACGCCGACGCGACCGCGGACAGGTGCTCCGCGTCCGCCTCGGACAGGGTGCCCGACCGGCCGATGAGCAACCCGTCCGCGGACAGCACCACCGCGCGGTCCGCGCCGGCGACCCGCTGCACGAGGTCGTCGAGCAGCCAGTCGAGCTCGTTGACTCCGTTGTTCGCCATCAGTCGCGATCTCCGTACCTGTTGTCGTGCCCGGGATCGGCCTCGCGGGCCCGCCGGGTGCCCTGCTGGAACGCGCTGAGCCGGGACCGGGCCTGCTCCGGCGAATCCTCGCGGACGTCGTCGGATTCCGGCGCTGGCCGGTCACTGCGCAACTGCGGAACCAGGTTCTGCTGCCGCCGCCGCTGCGGAAGCGGCGGACGACCAGGCGGACGCGGCGGCGCGGCGCGGCCGTTCTCGACCGCCGGACGCGGCGCACGGCCGTTGTCCGCGGGCGGACGCTGCTCGTGCTGCGGGCGGGTTTGCGGCGGGCGGACCGGCGGCGCCTCGGCGACCGGACGCATCGCGCGGCGGGTCGGCAACTCCGGCCGCTGCTGCTCCGGCGCGACCCGAGGCTCGGGCGCGACGCGGGGTTCCGGCGTGCCCCGCGACGGCTGCGGCAGTTCCGCTTGCACTGGTTCCGGGCGAGCCGCTTTCCGTTGCGGCAGTTCCGGTCGCTGCGGTTCCGGCGCGGGCCGCGACGGCTCCACCGCGAGCCGGGAAAGCTCCGGCGTCCCGTCCTCTTCCGAAGACGCCTCGGTGTCCGAGGGCTCCGTCTCGCTGATCGGCGCGAGCAAATCCTTGCGCACCAACACGATCGCCCGGGTTCCGCCGTACGCGGATTCGCGCAGATGCACCGAGATCCCGTGCCGCGACGCCAGCCGCGCGACCACGAACAGGCCCAGCCGCGGTTCGTCGGACAGCGCCATGATCCCGAAGTCCGGCGGGTCGGCGAGCATCGCGTTGAACTCGTCGGCCTGGTCCTGCTCGATGCCGAGGCCCTGGTCCTCGACCTCGATCACGACGCCCTTGCCGACGACGTTGCCGCGCAGTTCGACGCGCGATTCCGGCGGCGAGAACGACGTCGCGTTGTCGATCAGCTCGGCGAGCAGGTGCACGAGGTCTCCGACGACCGGACCGCGCACCGCGACCTCCGGCAGCTTCGCCGTCTTGACCCGCGCGAAGTGCTCGGTTTCGGCCGCCGCGCCGCGGACGAGTTCCACCAGCGACACCGGATTGCGCCACTGCCGTCCGGGCTGGCCGCCGCCGAGGATGATCAGGTTCTCCGCGTTGCGCCGCGCGCGGGTGGAGAGGTGGTCGAGCCGGAACAGCGTGTCCAGCTGGTCCGGGTCCTCCTGCTTGCGCTCGGCCGCGTCCAGCACCTTCAGCTGCCGGTGCACGATGACCTGGCTGCGGTGCGCGATGTTGAGGAACACCGCCTTGGTGCCTTGCCGGGTCTTGGCTTCCTCGACCGCGGCGGCGAGCGCGGACTGCTGCGCCAGGTTGAACGCCTCGGCCACCTCGCCGATCTCGTCCGTGCCGTGGTCGAGCAGGTGCCCGCCCTCGTCGAGGTCGACCGGTTCGCCCGCCCGCACGCGGCCGACGAGTTCCGGCAGCCGCACCTCGGCCGCGTCGAGGGTGTCCTCGCGCAGCCGGGCGAGCCGGGAGATGAAGCGGTTCGACAGCCGCAGCGCGATCAGCACCACGGCGAGCGCGAAGAGCACCGCCGCCGCGCCCGCGATGATCGAGTTGCGCAGCGTGTCGTCGGCGTCGGTGATCGCCGCGTTGGTCGCGTGCGCACTCTGCGCGGCGAACATCGTCATCAGCGTGGTGGCGACCTGCTTGGCGTCGGTCCGCCACTGCTCCAGCGGCACCGGAAGCTGTTTCGCGCCGGACAGCAAGGCGTTCTCGACCTGCGTCACGGTCGTCCACGCGGGACTCGAGACGAGCTTGTCGTAGTTCGCCCGCACCTCGGGCACCATCTGCGGCACCGACTGTTCGAGCTGCGCGTGGTACGCGCCGATCTGGCCGAGGTACGCGCGCTGCTCGTCGCCGGACAGCCCGCCCGCGGCGAGCCCGGCCGACGCCAGCGCGTCGCTGCGCTGCATTTCCTCGGCGGCGTTGAAAATCGGGATCGCGGACAGCCGGGCGTACGCGTTGTCCGCGCCGCGGGCGGCCTGCGCGAGCCCGGCGACGCCCTGGGTGAACTGGTCGATGATCTGGTTGTAGAAGGAAAAAACCTCGAGCCGCGGCACCTGGCCGGAGTCGACCTGCTGGCGCAGCTGCGGCAGTTTCGCTTCCAGCGCGGCGAACGTGGCGATGTTCTGCTTGACGCTCGCGGGCACGTTCGAGTCGCTCGCGAAGTTGCCCTGCAGCACCGAGGTGATCTGCGCGGCGGACGCGTCCGTCTTCGGCCGGGTGGCCAGCAGCGCGGCGCGCGCGGCGTCCTGTCCGGCCAGCACGCTCATCGACAGCTGGCGTTCCTGTTCCGCGGCGAGCAGGAACGGAATGCCGGGGCCTTCCGAACCGCGAATCTTCTGCGCGTAACTCCGCGCCTGCGTCGCGTCGAAAATCAGGTATCCGGCGAGCGCGATACCGACGATCAGCAACGCCACGCTAGGAATCAACGCGATCGCGAGCACGCGAGAGCGAATCGAGGAGCCGCGGCCCTTTCGCCCGGAATTCTGCTTCACCGTGATCCGTTTTCCTTCCGGCACTGCTGTGGTATTCGGGTCCTCGGTGTTTTCGTTGCACCGGTCCGACCAGCCGGATCACAGTTCACCGTGGTCTGCGTTGCCCGCGACGACGGTAAGCAACCCGGACGGGCGAGTCAAGTCCGGACCCGCGTTGCCGTCATCCTCTTGTTACCTGCTAGTAACCCACTGCGGTGCTTGGAAAACTGATCACCACCGGACGTGACCTTGGTCGCACCCGCCGCGCCGCGCTCCGCCGGGCTCCCGCGCGTGAGGTCGGTCACGACCCGGCCCGCGCGAAAACTCACCGGAAACTTATGCGCATTTCCGCATCAGCGGCGGAATCGAACGGAAAACCGAGATCGATTTCCGGAATTCAGCGTCGGACGCCATTCGGCGGCCGGTGCGCGGAAAGCCGCGGCCCGGGCGCCGGTTCCGTTTCCGGCGCGACCGCCGGAGGCTCTCGGCGGAGCAGATCGTGCAGCATCTCCCGGCACGCCCATGCCAGCACGGCCACGGACGCTATCAGCACCGCTACCAGCGTCGATTCGACCGGATAGCGTCCGATGAAGTCGCCGAACCGGGCGAGCACGAAGCCGAGCGCCACGCCGACGAGCAGGGTCACGACATACGAGAGCGGCACTTCCCGACCGCGGGTCTCGATCATTTCGGCCCCTTCCGCCCCGGATTCGCCCGGCGGCGCCGCTCCCCGATCGGCTCCGGCCCGCGAAAAAACAGGCACCGAGCATACCCGCCGGGCAGCGCGCGGCGCGCCCGTCGATCACCCAAAGGGGCGAGCAGGACACCGATTGTTCACCCAGGTCCCGCGAATCCGGCCGGATCCCGGCGAATCCGCGAGGATATTGCGCGAATTCTTTTCAGCGCACCTCGCGCAGCACCGTGACCGCCCGCAGCACCTCGGCGTAAGTCGTGTACAGCGGAGCCAGCCCGAACCGCAGCACGTCCGGCGGCCGGAAATCGCCGAGCACGCCGCGTTCGTGCAGCGCGTCCATCGTGTGCTGCCCGCCCGCGTCGCGCACCGAAACCTGGTGTCCCCGAACGTGTTCGCGCGGCGTCGGAACGTCGGCTCCCGGCAGCAGTTCGTCCGCGCACCGGAAGAAGAAATCGCCCAGTGCCAAGCCTTTCGCGCGCAATACGGAAAGGTCGACGTCGTCCCAGACGTCCAGCGCGGCGTCGAGCGCCAGCATCGACAGGATGTCCGGCGTGCCCGCCCGGGCGCGCGCGATCCCCGCGCTGCCGCGGTATCCCGGTTCCATTCCGAACGGATCCGCGTGCCCGGCCCATCCGGCGAGCGGCTGATCGAATTCCGCCTGATGCCGCTGTGCCACATAGATGAACGCGGGCGAACCCGGTCCGCCGTTGAGGAATTTGTACGTACAACCCACCGCGAAATCGACGTCGCACGCGTCGAGCTGAACCGGAATCGCGCCGACGCTGTGGCAGAGATCCCACACCACGAGCGCGCCGGCCGCGTGCACGGCCTCGGTGACCGACGGCATGTCGTGCAGCCGCCCGCTGACGTAGTCGACGTGATTCACGAGCACCGCGGCCGTCCGCTCGCTCACCGCGTCCGGCAGCTCCGCCACCGGCACGCGCCGCACAGTGTGCCCGGTGAGCCGGGCCGCCTGGTCGGCGACGTAGCCGTCGGTCGGAAAGGTCGCCGCGTCGACCAGCACCTCGTCGCGGCCGGGGTTCGCCCGCACCGCCGCGACGAGCGTCTTGAACAGGTCCACGCTCGTCGAATCCGCCACCACGACCTGTCCGGCGGCGGCCCCGACCAACGGCGCGATCCGCTCGCCGACCCGCTGCGGTGCTTCCCACCAGCCCTCGGTCCACGACCGGATCAGCCGCCGTCCCCACTGGTGCCGGACGACCTCGGTCAGCCGCTCCGCGACGTGTTTCGGCGGCGCGCCAAGAGAATTCCCGTCGAAGTAGGCGACTTCCGGGTCAAGGTCGAACTCCGCGCGTTTCGCGGCGAGCGGGTCGGCGGCGTCGAGCGCGGCCGCCTCGTCGGCAAGGCTCTGGCCGCGCACAGCGGATTCGGTCATCGACGCTCCTCGGGTCCCGGTTCGCCCTCTTTCTAACAGGAGGCGGGCCGGTCTATCGAGCGCCGAGGCTGGCCGGGATTCTCTATCGGCCGCCGCTTCGACGACCTACAGTGACCTGACCAGGCACCACCGGAGGAGGTCAGCGTTGACCCAGTCGATCGCCGAACAAGCCGAGGGCCAGACGATCCCGTCGCTGCTGCGGCGCAATGCCGTCGAGTACGGGGACCGGCCCGCGCTCACCTCGCTCGATCTCGAAGGCCGTCCGACGCTCACCTGGAGCGAGTTCCGGACCGCGATCGCCGAGGTGTCCCGCGGGCTCGCCGGGCTCGGCCTCGCCGCGGGCGACCGGATGCTGATCATGGCCCCGAGTTCGCCGGACCACCTGATCGCCGACCTCGCCGCCGTGCACCTGGCGGCCATCCCGTGCACGGCGTACGCGACGCTCAGCCCGGAGCAGATCCGCTACGTCGCCCGGCACAGCGCCGCCCCCGTCGTGGTCCTCGCCGGTGCCGACGAGCTGTCCCGCTGGCTGCCGGTGCTCGACGATCTGCCGGCGCTGCGCCGCGTGGTGGTCATCGACGAAACCGCGATCCCGGACGGCGACGACCGCTTCGTCGCGTACTCCGCCGTGCGCGAAGCCGGCCGCACCGCGCTCGCCGCCGACCCCGAGGCATTCGATCAAGCGTGGCAGGCGATCCGCCCGGACGACCCGCTCGCGATGATCTACACCTCCGGCACCACCGGCGACCCCAAGGGCGTCGTGCTGTCGCACCGCAACGCGATCCACGAGGGCATCGCCGTGCACACGCTGCACAAGGCCCCGATGCACCCGACGAACATCGCATACCTGCCGCTGGCGCACATCGCCGAACGCGAGCTGTCGATTTATCTGCCGATCGTCGCGGCGGGTCACGTGCACACCGTCGGCGATCCGTCCGGCGTGGTCGCGGCGCTCGGCCAGGTGCACCCGCAGAGCTTCTTCGGCGTGCCGCGGGTGTGGGAAAAGATGGTGGCGGGCCTGAAGAACATGCTCGCCGGCGTGCCCGAGGACCGGCGCGAGGCGCTCATTTCGGCGAACGAACTCCTGCAAGAGGGCTACAAACTCCGCAGCGCGGGCGAGGAGCTGCCCGCCGATCTCGCCGAGCGCATCGCGAAGACCGACGAGACCGTGCTCGCGCCGGTGCGCGGGCTGCTCGGGCTCGACCAGCTGCACATCGCGTCCAGCGGCGCGGCCGCGCTTCCGCTGGAAGTGCTGTACTTCCTGGCCGGGCTGGGCGTCGAGATCCGCGAGGTCTGGGGCCTGTCCGAGACCACCGGCGCGGCGACCGCGAACAGCGCCGACGCGTTCCGCGCGGGCACCGTCGGCCGCCCGATCGACGGCGTCGAGGTGAAGACCGGCGAGGACGGCGAACTGCTCGTCCGCGGCCCGATCGTCTTCCTCGGCTACCTGCAGCCGGACGGCACGATCGAACCGGCCACCGACGCCGACGGCTGGTTCGCCACCGGCGACATCGGCACGATCGACGACGACGGGTACGTCACGATCACCGACCGCAAGAAGGAACTGATCATCACCTCGAGCGGCAAGAACATCGCGCCGACCCGGATCGAGGGCCTGCTGAAGGAGCACCCGCTGATCGGCCAAGCGGTCGCGATCGGCGACGCGCGGCCGTACGTGACCGCGCTGATCGTGCTCGACGACGAGATCGCGCCCGGCTGGGCGGCGGCCAACGGCGTCGAAGCAGAGGGGATCGACGCGCTCGCCGCACACGAGGCGGTCCAGGCGGAGATCGCCCGGGCCGTCGAATCAGCGAACAGCAGGCTGGCGCGGGCCGAGCAGATCAAGAAGTACCACGTCATCACCACCGCGTGGACACCCGAAACCGGCGAACTGACCCCGACGCTCAAGCTCAAGCGCCGGGTGATCAACGACCGCTACGGCTCCGACATCGCCTCGCTCTACTCCTCGTGAGCGGCGATCACGGTTCTAACCGGCATCGCCACTCACGACACCTGACCAGGGCGACGCGACCGCCGCATGCCTGCCCCGTACGTGGCTTCGGGTCTCGTGAGCGGCGATCACGGTTCTAACCGTGATCGCCACTCACGAGGCCTGCCGGGTCCACTTGCGCAGCCGCGGCGGCACGCGCTTTTCCAGTCCGTAGTTCTCCAGGTGGGCGGAGAACACCTCGTCGAACGCCTGCTGCACGGTCTCGGTGTCCCAGTCCGGGCGCTCCAGGATCGGCTGCTTCAGGTACGGCTGCCCCATCACGTGCAGCTGCGGGCCGTTGCACCGGATCATCTGCCCGGTGATGCCGTGCGACCCCTCGCCGAGCAGGAACAGCACGAGCGGCGCGATCTTCGCCGGCGTCCGCTCCGGCGGGCACGCGCGCAGCGCCCGCTCGGATTTCCAGACCATCCGGGTGTGCGCCACCGGGCACACCGCGTTCACCCGGATCCCGGAATCGTCGAGGTCCAGCGCCCACGAGTAAGTCAGCGACGCGACCGCGCCCTTGCTCGCCGAGTACACGCCGAGCTTGCGCTGCCCGAGCGACGCGCCAGAAGAAATGTTCACGATCGACCCGCCGCCGCCCGCGCCGACCATCGCGCGGATCGCGGCGAGCCCGGTGTACATCACGCCGAGCACGTTGACCTCGACCAGCTGGCGGGCCTGTTCCGCGTCGTCCTCCCACGGCAGCGCCTCGTAGTTGAGCCCCGCGTTGTTGACCAGGCCGTCGATCCGGCCGAACTCGGCGACGCACTGGTCGACGATCGCCTGCGCCTGCGCCGGGTCGGCCACGCTGTGCCCGTTCGCGACCGCGCGCCCGCCGTGTTCGCGGATCGCCGCCGCGGTGCGCTCGGCCAGTCCGGCGTCCACGTCGTTGACCACCACGGCCCCGCCCGCGCGCGCGACGTGCACGGCGAACGCCTCCCCGAGCCCGCGCCCGGCCCCGGTCACCACCACGGCCTTGTCCTGCAACAGTCTGTCCACGCTCACTCCCCGCTGGTGCGCCCGGCGCGAGGACGTCCGCTCCGCCGGGTCTCTCCCAGTGTTGGACCGTTCGGCCCAGTCGCACCGGACGATCGCGACGAACGGTGGTCGCGCTGCGCCGAACGAGGAAAGCTGATCAGTGCTACGGGTACCCCGCGGCAGGTCAGTCCGAACGGCTCCCCGTTCCGGCCACCGGATTCTTCCCGGCTGTTCACCCTGGTGTGATCGGCGGCATACTGAGGGTGCATGCCCTGACCGGAGCAGTGACACTCCTGGCCAGGAGCGAAACAGGCGAAGGCAGAATGCGGGACACTCGCATTCACTCGATCGGGGAGGGGGCAGTGGTCATCTCGTGACGACCGAAGCGACCTCTCGGCTGACGGCGCCGCTGCGGAATGTCGAGTATCGCGTGCTCTGGGCGGCGGAGGCCATCTCGAGCGCGGGCGACCAGCTGGCGAAGGTGGCGCTGTCCATCCTCGTCTACCACCGCACCGGTTCCGCGCTGTGGGCCGCGGTCGTCTACGCGCTGACTTTCCTGCCCGCGCTCGCCGGCGGGCTCGGGCTGTCCTTCCTCGCCGACCGCTACCCGCGGCGGGCCGTGCTGAGCGTGAGTGCCGCCGCCCAGGCCGTGCTCGTCGGGTTGATGAGCCTGCCCGGAATGCCGCTGGCCGCGCTGTGCCTGCTGCTCGTCGCGGTTCAGCTCGCCGCGTCGCCCGCGAACGCGGCGCAGAACGCGATCACCCGCGAGGTGTTCACCGACGACCATCTGTACCTGCGCAGCCAAGACCTGCGCGGGATCACCACCAACACGGTGCAGCTGCTCGGTCTGGCCGGCGGCGGCGTGCTGGTGACGGCCGTGGGCACGTCGTGGGCGCTGGCGATCGACGCGGTGAGTTTCGCGGTGGCCGCGGTGATCGTGCGGGTGTGGGTGCACAACCGGCCCGCTGCCGGCGGCGACCACAGCACCTGGTTCTCCGCGACGCGCTGGGTGTTCGGGCAGCGCAAACTGCGGGTGCTGATCGCGTTGTCGTGGCTCGTGGGGCTGGCCGTGGTGCCCGAAGGGCTGGCCGCGCCGCTGGCCCAGCAGCTGAACGCGCCGTCCGCGGCGGTCGGCTGGCTGCTCGCCGCCGACCCGCTCGGCTTCGTCGCCGGGGCCTATCTGCTGTCGAAATTCGCGTCCGCCGAGGTCCGGCAGCGGCTGCTCGGAGTGCTGGCGACGACGTCGCTGGCCTTGCTCGCGCTGTTCCTGCTGCAGCCGAATCTGGTGGTCGCGCTGGTGCTGCTCGCGCTCGCCGGTGCGATGGGCGCCTACATCATCACCGTGACCGCGACGTTCTCCACCTGGGTGCCGAACGAACTGCGCGGCGGCGCCGGCGGGCTCTACCGCACGGGGCTGCGCGTGGCGCAAGGCATCGGGGTGGCTCTCGGCGGGGTGGTCGCACAGGCGACCGGCTCTGCCGTCACCGCCATCGCGCTGGCCGGGCTGGCCGGCGTGGCTCTGGCGATCCCCACCGCGTTCTCGTGGACCCGGGTGCGGCACGCGGTCGCGGCCGGGGCCTGATCGTGGATCGCTGGATGAATCTGTGGCCGGGGTCGAGGCACCGGCCGAATGGGTCCGGGTACGCCGGACGGGAAGTCGTTTCACGCTTCACGGTCACGCACGGAACACACCTCCGTTCGCATTGTCACGAATCCGTCGTGGATCGGTCACGGAACTCACGCTTCACGGTCACGCACAGCTGCTCACCTCCGCTCGCTGACAATTCATCGGAAAATGACAACAGCTCGATTCACGCTTCGCGGTCGCGCACGGGAAAACACCTCACTCGGGGGGACGGCGGGGACGCTCCTCCGCAATTTACTTCATGGATGCAGCAGTTGTCGCGGAAGGCGTCTCCGGGTTCGGAGACTACGACCGAATACAGCGTTCGAAGTCGGTGAGTGAGATGATACCGGCAACTGATAACGGCGCAGAACCGGGAACCGTCCGGGAACCGCATCCGACACCCGAGGAGGCACGGCCCGATGCCCGGAACCGAACCGGCGCGCGGTGAAGGCCGCGGCCCCGGGGAGGAACCGCCCGCCGCCAACGGCGGCGCGGGACGGCTGCGCGCATTGATCGCCGGGAACCCCGTCCACTCCTGGGATCTCTGGACGAAACCGCGCCGGATGATCGCGTTCCTGCTCGCCTGGGACGCGATCGCGGTGGCGCTGCTGACCTTCGGCGTGGTGACGTCGCCGAGCCCGGATCTTGTGGACTGGGGCCGGTTCGCGATCCTCGCCGGCTGCGCGACGGTGCACATCCAGCTCACCCGCAGGCAAGAGGAACGGCGGCGCAACCGGGTCACCGCCGTCCACATCGACCTGACCGGCATCTGGGTGTTCCCGGCCGCGCTGCTGCTGCCGATCCCGCTGACGCTGCTGCTGATCGCGCTCCTGCGCGTCCAGCGGTGGTTCAACTCCCGGCGGCCGCCGCACAAGTTCGTGTTCACCTCGTTCACGCATGCGGTGTCGGCACTGCTGGCGCACCACCTGTACCAGACTTTCGCGTCCGCCGAGCTGGCCCGGCTTTCGCCCGCGAACTCGTTGCAGGTCTTCGGGATCCTGATGCTCGTCGGGTTCAGTTACGCGGCGCTGCAGGCGATCGTGATCGGCGGGCTGCTCGCGCTCGGCGGCACGTCCGCGCCCACCCTGCGCAACGTATTGGGCACCAAGGACGACAACCTGCTGGAGCTGTCGACGATCAGCCTCGGCACCATCGCGACGATCCTGCTCGTGAACATCCCGCCGGCGATCGTGATCCTCGTGCTCATCACGGTGCTGGGCAACCGGCTGGCGGAAATCAACCAACTGCAGTCCGAAGCGCGCACCGATCCGAAAACCGGGATCTTCAACGTGCGCGGGTGGTCGGAGTCCGCGGAACGCGCGCTGGCGAGGGCCGCGCGCGGCGGGGAAACCCTTGCGCTGCTGATGATCGACCTCGACCACTTCAAGTGGATCAACGACACCTACGGCCATCCGGCGGGCGACGACGTGCTCCGCACGGTGGCGCAAACTCTCGACGAGATAACGCGTCCCAAGGACATCATCGGCCGCTTCGGCGGCGAGGAGTTCCTGATCCTGCTGCCCGATGCGGACACTACGGCGGCGAAGGTGACCGCGGAACGGATCCGTACCGCAATCGCCGATCAGCGCATCGTGACGACCGACAAACGCGGCGGTTCGGCATTGATCACCGGCCGCACCGGGTCGATCGGCGTTTCATTGCTCGGGGTGAACGGAACGACACTGGAACAGTTGCTGCAAGCCGCCGACGCGGCCGTCTACACCGCGAAGGAAGGCGGCCGGAACCAGGTGCGCTTCGCGGACGCGAATCTGCCTCCGAAGTGATCAACAATTCCGATCACTGGCACTCTTTGCGATTAATCGCGAAACCGATTCAGCAACTGTGCGCAACGGCGCGCACCCCGTTCCGCCGCCGCATTGGGCCGCCGGGTTAATTGCCCGCCGGACCGCGAACCGCGACTGCCGGTTTTCGGGAAGGAACGAAAGCCGCCGGGCCGGGCGAACCCAGTTGACCGAAGCCCGAAAATCCCTCGGGGCCGGATCGGACTCACTCGCGGCCGCCCCGTACTCAACCGCAGCACCCTCCATCCCTGGCCCGCACCGCTCCCCGTCCATCCCCGACCCGCACGGCTCCCCCGGACCCGGCCGCTGCTGGCGTCTATCCCGGACCGAACCTCCCGAGCCGCGACGGTCCCGCACCCCGCCCGCCTCGCCCCGGCCAGAACCGCCCCAATGTAGCGTTGGGTGCATCTGACGCACCGAACGCCACATTGGGTGCGTCGCATGCACCCAACGCCACATTGGGGTCTTCCCAGCAGCCCCGCTACGGCGACGTCGAACACTGGCTGGGCCGCGTATCTCCCCGCAGCGGTCCGTGAAGGGCTCCTTGCGGGTGTGATATTTAGTGAATTATCCCATAACAGAACACCAAAATAAGAAGGAAAATCA
>NZ_JBSFNS010000162.1:0-14167 GCF_053587275.1 Amycolatopsis sp. NPDC003676 | reverse complement strand
AGTTAATGGGTCTGTGATTCGTTGATTTATGGTATCTGTGGTGTGTGTGGTGATCCTTTTGTCTCTCCGATTCCCTCAGGGTTCCCCTCACGGACCGGCAGGCGGAACAGGCGCGGTAGAGGGGAAACGGATGTACGAGCTTTCGCGGGTCCGCCTGCATTCGGTGGGCCCGGCGGGCGCCCGGTACCAGGACGTGGTGCTGGACTTCAGCGGCGTCGGGGCCACGATCACCGCGCCGAAGCAGGACGCGCTGTTCTCCGCGGGCATCCACGCGGGCGGCCCGGTGCGCCGCCCGTCGCCGGCGAGCGTGCTGTTCCTGGAGAACGGCGGCGGCAAGTCGGTGCTGATCAAGCTGATCTTCTCGGTGATGCTGCCCGGGCGGCGCCAGGTCGTCGGCACCACGAGCACGAAGGTGCTGGAGAAGTTCGTGACGGCCAAGGACGTCGCGCACGTGGTGCTGGAGTGGCTGCACGTCGAGACCGGGCAGCGGGTGATCACCGGCAAGGTGTCGGAGTGGCGCGGGCATGTGACGTCCGCGGATTCGGAGAACCTGGTCGACTCCTGGTACTGCTTCCGCCCGACCGCCGACGTCGCGCTCGATTCGCTGCCGCTGACCGAGGACGGCCGGCTGCTCACGATGTCCGGGTTCCACGACCGGATCGCGGGTGCCGCGATGGCCGAACCGGAGCTGGAGCTGTTCTGGACGCGCCGGCACCACGAGTGGACCGGACGGCTCGACCAGCTCGGCCTCGACACCGAGCTGTTCCGCTACCAGCGTGCGATGAACGCGGGCGAGGGCGAGGCGGCCGACGCGTTCCAGTTCTCCACCGACGAGGCGTTCGTGGAGTTCCTGCTGCGCGCGGTGCTGTCGGAGGACGAGCCGAAGGACCTTGCAGAGGTCGTGTCGACGTACGCGAACAACCTCTCGCAGCGCGGCGATCTGATGGCGGAGAAGGACTTCGTCGAGGGTGCGTTGGAACTGCTGGGTCCGCTGGCTGAGGAAGAAGGCGTGGCGGCGGCGTCGCGCCGGATCGCGGAATCGGCGCGGGAGGACCTCGGCGAGCTGGCCGGGCGGATCCACGCGCGCAACGAGCTGGAGAACGCGCGGCTGTCCGGGCTGGAGGAGCACGTCGAGGAGGTCCGGACTGCCGAAAAGCTCGCCGAGGGCGACCATCGGCGGCTGACCGCGGGCGTCACCGAACTGCGGCGGCTGGTCGCGGTGCTGCGGCTGGAAGAAGCGCAGATCGAACGCGAGCGCGTCGACGGCGAGCTGGCCGAGGCGAAGACGCAAGCCGAGGCGTGGCGCGAAACCGCGACTGTGCTGAACCGGTTGAACGCTGCCCGCAAGGCGAAAGACCTGCGGGAGCTGGTCGGAAACCGCGAGGAGAAGGCGAAGCCGGCGCTGGCTGCACGGGATGCGGCGGCGGTCGCGTTGGGGCGCGGTTTGATTTCGCTGGCGCGTGATGCGCAGCGGCAGGCGGACAAAGCCGAGGCGCACGCGGACGCGTTGCGCGCTGAGGCGGAAAAGGCGCAGACCGAACGGGACGAATCGGCGAACCTGGCTGCTGGCCGTCGGGCTGAGGCGCGCGGGCTGTCGTCGCGGATTGCTGAGCTGCGCGAGGAAATCTCGGAGTCGGTCCGAAGTGGACTTTTGATGTCCGGTGCGGACGTCGCTGAGTCGGCCAGGGCGGCGCGAGCCGAAGCTGAGGCCGCGACGGCGGAATCCGTTCGCCGGGAACAGGAACTCGACCGGGTCGGCGAGGATCTGCAAGCGGCGCAGCGCTCGGTCAACGAGGCGCACCAGCTCGCCGGGTCCACTCAGGACCGTCTTGTGCGGGCCGCCGAAGACCTCGAACGCGCGCACCGGCGTACCGACGCGCTGGCCGCTGAGCCGCGGTTGATGGAGCTGCTCGGTGCGGACGACGTCAAGCTGGAGAGCGATCTTCCGGTGCTGCTGCAGCGTTTGCGCGACGCGAGCGCGGCGGTGGAGAAGGAACAGACCGCGCTGCGGATGGAGGAGTCGGCCGACGAGCGGGCGCTCGCTGCGCTCGGTTCGGGCGGGCTGCTGCCGCCGCCGGAGGACGTGCAGGCCGCGCTGGATGCGTTGGAGCAGGCCGGAATCACCGCATGGTCGGGCTGGCGTTATCTGTCCAAACTGGACTCGGTGCGGCGCGACGAAGTGCTGGAGCGGATGCCGCAGCTCGTCGCCGGGGTGCTGCTGAACGACGCGGCGCAGGTGAAGCGGGCGCGTGAGGTGCTGTCCTCCGAGCGACTGCTGCCGAGCGCGGTCGTCGCGGTCGGTACCACGGACGCGTTCCAGGCGGCCGATGTGCCTGCTGCGGCAGGCGTCGAGTTCCTCGTGCCGCCGAACCCGGCGATGTACGACGAGGAAGCCGCCGACACCGAGCGGGAAGCCGTGGCGCAGCGGCACGCGGAACGGCAGCGTCGGCTGGAGCAACTGTCGGAGTCGCTGGCCGCTGATGGTGCTTTGACCTGGAAGCTCACCACCTGGCGCGAGGACTACCCGGCCGGTGCGATCGGGACGCTCGCTGAACAGGCCGAAACCGCGCGCGTCGCACGGGAGACCGCGCAGACCGCGCTTGGCCAGGCGGAGGCGGAATTCGCCCGGTTGAGCGAAAAAGTCGCTTTGCTGCGTGAGCGGGTCCCGGCGTTGCGGACCGCTGCTGCGGAAGCCGAGGAGAAGGCGCGCCGGCTCGGCGAACTGTCCACTCGGGCCGCACGCGTCGCGGAATGGACCGAAGAAGTCGAGCGGGCAACGGAAATCGCGGAACGCGCGGAGACTTCGGCGGCCGAGGCGTCGGCGCGAGCGGCGCGGTTGCGCGAGCAGGCGGGGGAGGAGCAGCGGACCGCTGACGGACACCGCCGCACCGTGACCACCGCGCGTTCCGAACTGGCTGAAGTGCCCGGCGCGGCCGAGTTGCCGGAAGACGTCGAAACGCCTTCGGAACCGGTGGATGCCTTGCGGCGCACCTTTGCTTCGGCGTCGGAGGCGTACGCGAAGGTCGAGGTCGGCAGCGATCTCCGGGCCGAGCTGGAGCAGGCTGAGTCTGCCGAAGCAGCGGCTTCTTCTGCGTTGGAAGCGCTGGACGAAGAAGTCCGAGTGCGTGCGGCGACGTTGCTGGAGACGCCGGACGGTTCGGACTCTTCCACGCGGGCGGCAGCCTTGGCGCGGGCGCGGCGGGTCGTCGATGCTTTGGAAGAGGAACGCACCGAGGCGATCGGCCAGGTGTCGACGCGTCGGACTGAGCTGGACGTCCTGCCGTTGCAGACCGGCGTCGCTTCTCCAGCCGAGCGACCGCGCGACATCGAGCACGGCCTCGAGCTGATCGATGCGGCGTCGCTGGAAGTTTCCGCAGCGGCGCGGAAGTGGGAAGAGCTGCAGGAACGCCGAGCGGCCGCGGACGCGACGCTGGACGCGGCCAAGGCTTCGGCGTCCGGCTTCGGGTTGCTGTCGGAATCGTTGGCGCACTTGCGTTCCGAGGATCCGGCGGACGCGTACGACGGCGATGTCGAGTCCGCGCGGACCCGGTACAACCAGCTCAACACCGTACTGAACGACGCGCAGTCGGCGGCCGACTCCGGCGACCGGCGGGTGCGCGCGGCGGCGGACCAGCTGGCGCAGTACGCGACCGAGAAGCGGTTCGAGAAGCTCAGCACGCCGGTGCGGCAGCAGGTGATTTCCGTCAAGCGGGACCAGCTTCCCGCGCACGCGGCGGAATGGAGCGAGGCGCTGCGACCGCGACTGCGGACGCTCACCGACGACCTCGCGCAGATCGACCGGCACCGCGGCGGCATCATCACGCGGCTGCAGGGGATGGTCGAAGGCGCGTTGCGGACGCTGCGGTCGGCGCAGCGGGTGTCGCGGTTGCCGGACGGGCTCGGCGACTGGTCCGGCCAGGAGTTCCTGCGGATCCGGTTCACCGAACTGGAAGACCATGTGCTGGCGGAAAAACTGGGCGAGGTCGTCGACGAGGCGGCCGCGGGCAAGACCGCCGACGGCCGCGACGTGAAGCGCGACGGGCTGTCGCTGGTGCTGCGAGGGGTGCACGTCGCCTCGCCCAAGGGGTACCGGGTCGACATGCTCAAACCGGACTCCGTGCTGCGCACCGAACGCCAGCGAGTGTCCGAAATCCGCGACGTCTTCTCCGGTGGCCAGCAGCTGACCGCGGCGATCATCCTGTACTGCACGCTGGCGGCTTTGCGCGCCAACAACCGGGGCAAGGCGCGGAACCGGCATTCGGGCGTGCTGTTCCTGGACAACCCGATCGGCCGGGCGTCGGCCGGGTACCTGCTGGAACTGCAGCGGGCCGTGGCGGAAGCGCTGGGCGTGCAGCTGATCTACACGACGGGCCTGTTCGACGCGGGCGCGCTGGCGGAATTCCCGCTGATCGTGCGGCTGCGCAACGACGCGGACCTGCGCGCCGGACGGAAGTACCTGTCGGTGGACGCGACGATCCGGAACTCGCTCGACGACCTCGGGGACCCCGACGGGGTGGCCCGGCTTTCGGCGACGCGGATGTTCAGCCGTGCGGCTACTCCGGTGGATTCGTCCGCCGAAGAAGAACAACCGGCCTGACGGCTGGCGCGCGGTCTGCCCCGGACGGCACACCGCGCGCCGAGGCCCGTCAGCCGATGGGCACGTACGCCAGCCCCTGCCCGCCTGCCGCTTTGGTGTCCAACCTGGTCACCAGACTGCGGGTCCTCCCGAATCGGCCCCGGTCTGGTTCCGCACCGCCATGCCCGCCGGTTTGTTCTCTTGACCAGCGCTTGTGCGATTTCTGTCGGACCCTCCTGGTAGGAATCGAGTCGTGAAGATGACCCTCGCCCAGCGCCGGGCCCGCCTCGGCGTACGCCACCACCTGGCGGCGCGGACGACGACCGTCGAGGAAGCAGTCGACGGCGTCGTCGCACTGCACGCCACCGATCCCGCCTCGGTGTACCTGTCTTCGTGGTCGCGCGTGCACGCGATCTCGGTCGCCGATGTCGAGGAAGCTCTGTACTCCCGGCGCACCCTCCTGCGTTTGCTGGGCATGCGGCGCACCGTGTTCGTCACCGATGTCGCCACCGCCGCCCAGGTACAGGCGGCTTGTTCCTACTACATCGCCGCGCGTCAACGCCGCCTGCTGGAAAAGCAATTGGGCACCCTGGGCCACCCGGACAACGTCCCGAATCCGGCCGATTGGCTGGACGAGGTGCTGGCGAGCGTCGAAAAAGCCTTGCGCGCCAGAGGATCGGCAACCGCCCAGCAACTGGCGGACGACGAACCGCGCCTGCGTCAGCAACTGCTGATGGCTAAGGGGAAGCCGTACGAGTCGATCGGCAACGTGACCAGCCGGGTGCTGTTCCAGCTGGCCGCGGAGGGACACATCGTGCGAGGCCGCCCGCGGGGGAGTTGGCAAAGCACGCAGTACTACTGGTCGCCGCTGACCGATTGGCTGGCAGAAGGCATCGCCGGATCTGGCCCCGACGACAACCTGGGCTGCTCCACCGTGGGTGCTGGCTCGGGGCGCTCCGATTCTGGTGCCGCGACCGGGCGACGCCGCTCCGCCGCCGGTGCGGTTGGCGGGTCAGGCCGCCCTGCCGCCGTCGCCGATGCCGGTTCGGGCCGCTCCGATCCTCAACCAGCTCGCCCCGGCGCCGCTCACTGGCCAGCCCTCTCCGAAGACGAAGCCCGAACCGCCCTGGCCCGGCGATGGCTGTACGCCTTCGGCCCCGCCCCGGTCGCCGACCTCCGATGGTGGACCGGCTGGAACGCGGGCCAAACGAAAAAGGCGCTGGCCGCCATCGGCCCGGCAGAGGTGGACTTGGACGGCGAACCGGCAATCGCCCTGCCCGACGACCTCGTCCCGGTCCCCGCTCCCGACCCGTGGATCGCTCTGCTCCCCGCCCTGGATCCGACCGCGATGGGCTGGCAGTCGCGAGACTGGTACGTCGGCCCGCACCGCGCCGCCCTGTTCGATCGCAGCGGCAATATCGGCCCCACGGTCTGGAGCGACGGCCGGATCGTCGGAGCCTGGTCTCACCGCCCGTCGGGAGAAGTCGCGGTCCGTCTGATGGAGGACGTCGGAGCCGAGAAGACCGCCGTGGTGGAGGCCGAGGCGGCCCGGCTGAGCGAGTGGCTGGGGGAGGCGCGAGTAGTGCCGAAGTTCCGCACCCCGGCGGAGAAGGAGCTTTCTGGATAGCGGTTCGCACTGTGCCGGAATGACCAGCTGTCGCGCGGGCATCGTGCGGGGCCGGACGCCTCGGCGGGTGGGGCGGACGAATGACCCAGCGGCCGGGCTGCCTTGGTGATCGGAATGCGACGGGCGCGAGGGTGAAGCCACAGTGCGCCGGGCCGCGAGGCAGCCCGTCGGCCGCCGCATGAGCCAGTCCCGGCTCTCGACCCCGCCTGACGCCCGCCTCCCGCACCTTCCGGCAGTTCGTTCGGCCGCCGCACCCTGCGCGAATCCCGGTGCGCTTTGCGGATGCAGGTCGTCTCCGAACACCCGTCTCCGACCCCGCCCGATCCAACCCGCCCCAGTTGTCCCGCGCGGCCAGTTCCTCGCCCCGCCGAGCCGGACCGGACCTCCGGAACCCGACCCGCCCCCTCGCCTCCCCCGGCAGACCCGCCCGACAGCGTGAACCGGGGCACCAAGACCGATCAAGCCACTGGTCCGCTTCGGCCCCGGACCCCGGCGGGAGCGCTCGCCCCGTTTCGGGGCCTCACCCGGCTGAGCTGGGTTCTTAATCGATTCTTGACGTCCCCGGGCAGTGGTGGAAGTCTCGTCAGGGCAGTCCGGGGCAACGGTGCCCGCACGCTAGGGTTGCACCGATTCCGGAAGTCGCGGAAGCGCTCTCCGGGGCGGGCGTCCCGGACGAGAACTTCAGCAGTGTCCAACCCCACGGTCGGCGGCCGGCGCGCCGCCGCCGTGATCAACACCAGAGGAGTGGCAGCAGTGACCGTTCGCGTAGGTGTCAACGGCTTCGGCCGGATCGGCCGCAACTTCTTCCGTGCCGTGAAGGCGAGCGGTCACGACATCGAGGTCGTCGCGTTCAACGACCTCGGCGACGTCGCCACCATGGCCCACCTGCTCAAGTACGACTCGATCCTCGGCCGCTTCCCGGGCGAGGTCAGCGTCTCCGACGAGGGCATCGTCGTCGACGGCAAGACCATCAAGGCCCTCGCCGAGCGCGACCCGGCCAACCTGCCCTGGGGCGACCTGGGCGTGGACGTCGTCGTCGAGTCGACCGGCTTCTTCACCAACGCCGACGCCGCCAAGGCGCACATCGCCGGCGGCGCCAAGAAGGTCATCATCTCCGCGCCCGCCAAGGGCGAGGACCTGACCGTCGTCCTCGGCGTCAACGACGACAAGTACGACGGCTCGCAGACGATCATCTCCAACGCGTCCTGCACCACCAACTGCCTCGGCCCGCTGGCCAAGGTCCTCAACGACGCCTTCGGCATCGAGCAGGGCCTGATGACCACGATCCACGCCTACACGCAGGACCAGAACCTGCAGGACGGCCCGCACAAGGACCTGCGCCGCGCCCGCGCCGCCGCCCTCAACGTCGTCCCGGCCTCCACCGGCGCGGCCAAGGCGATCGGCCTCGTGCTGCCGGAGCTGCTCGGCAAGCTGGACGGCTACGCGCTGCGCGTCCCGGTCCCGACCGGCTCGGCCACCGACCTCACCGTGACCCTCAAGAAGTCCGCCACGGTCGAGGAGATCAACGCCGCCTACAAGGCCGCCGCCGAAGGCCCGCTGGCCGGCATCCTGAAGTACTCGGTCGACCCGATCGTGTCCTCGGACATCGTCACCGACCCGGCCTCCTGCATCTACGACTCGCCGCTCACCAAGGTGATCGGCAACCAGGTCAAGGTCGTCGGCTGGTACGACAACGAGTGGGGCTACTCCAACCGCCTCGCCGACCTGATCAAGCTCGTCGGCTCCAAGCTCTGAACCCGATGAGCGTCAAGAACCTCGAAGACCTGCTGAGCGAGGGCGTTCAGGGCCGCTACGTGCTGGTGCGCAGCGACCTGAACGTCCCGCTCGACGGGTCGGCCATCACCGACGACGGCCGGGTCCGCGCCGCGCTGCCGACGATCAAGAAGCTCGCCGACGCGGGCGCGAAGGTCGTCGTCACCGCGCACCTGGGCCGCCCCAAGGGCGAGCCGGACCCGAAGTTCACGCTCGCGCCGGTCGCGAAGCGGCTGGGCGAACTGCTCGGCTCCGAGGTCCCGCTGGCCGGTGACCTCGTCGGCGAGTCGGCGAAGGCGCTCGTGGCCGGACTGGGCGACGGCGGTGTCGTCTTGCTGGAGAACGTGCGTTTCGACGCGCGCGAGACCAGCAAGGACGCCGTCGACCGTTCTGAGCTGGCCGCCGAGCTGGCCGCGCTGACGCCGGGCGGGGCGTTCGTCTCCGACGGCTTCGGCGTCGTGCACCGCAAGCAGGCCTCGGTCTACGAGATCGCCGCGGTGCTCCCGGCGTACGCGGGCGGCCTCGTGCTGGCCGAGCTGGACGTGCTGAAGAAGCTCACTGACGACGTCAAGCGGCCGTACGTGGTCGCGCTCGGCGGCTCGAAGGTGTCCGACAAGCTCGGCGTCATCGCGAACCTGCTCACGAAGGTCGACCGGCTGCTCATCGGCGGCGGCATGGCGTACACGTTCCTCAAGGCCAAGGGCTACGAGGTCGGCACGTCGCTGCTGCAGGAAGACCAGCTCGACCAGGTCAAGGGCTTCCTCGCCGAGGCCGAGAAGCGCGGCGTCGAACTGGTGCTGCCGGTCGACGTGCTCGCCGCCGAGGGCTTCGCCGCCGATGCGGCGCACGAGGCCGTCGACGTCACCGCCATCCCGGCCGACCGCATGGGCCTCGACATCGGCCCGCGCAGCGCCGAGCTGTTCGCGCAGAAGCTCGCCGACGCGGCGACCGTCTTCTGGAACGGCCCGATGGGCGTCTTCGAATTCGAGGCGTTCGCCGGCGGCACCCGCGCGGTGGCCGAGGCGCTCGTGAAGAGCGACGCGTTCACCGTCGTCGGCGGCGGCGATTCGGCGGCCGCGGTGCGGCAGCTGGGCCTGCCCGAGGACGGCTTCTCGCACATCTCCACCGGCGGCGGCGCCTCGCTGGAGTACCTGGAAGGCAAGGAGCTGCCCGGCGTGGCGGCGCTGGAGGGGAAGAACTAAGTGGCACGCAAGCCCCTGGTGGCAGGCAACTGGAAGATGAACCTCAATCACCTCGAGGCCATCGCCCTGGTGCAGAAGATCGCCTTCGCGCTGCCGGAGAAGTACTACGCGAAGGTGGACGTGACGGTGCTGCCGCCGTTCACCGACATCCGCAGCGTGCAGACCCTGATCGACGCCGACAAGCTCTCCCTCACCTACGGCGCGCAGGACCTGTCGCCGCAGGACTCGGGCGCGTTCACCGGCGACATCTCCGGCCCGATGCTGGCGAAGCTGGGCTGCAGCTTCGTCACCGTCGGGCACTCGGAGCGGCGCGCGATCCACGGCGAGACCGACGAGCTGGTCAACAAGAAGGTCAAGGCCGCGCTCAAGCACGGCATCACGCCGATCCTGTGCGTGGGCGAGGAGCTCGAGATCCGCGAAGCGGGCGAGCACCTCGAGCACACCCGCAACCAGCTCGTCGAGGGTCTCAAGGGACTCAAGGCCGAGCAGGTGCAGGCCGTCGTGATCGCGTACGAGCCGGTGTGGGCCATCGGCACCGGCAAGGTCGCGACCGCCGCCGACGCCGAAGAGGTCTGCAAATCCCTGCGCGGGACGCTGTCGGAGAAGTACGGCGACGAGGTCGCCACGGCGGTCCGCGTGCTCTACGGCGGCTCGGTGAAGGCCGGGAACGTCTCCGAGCTGGTGGGCGCGGACAACATCGACGGCGCGCTGGTCGGCGGCGCGAGCCTCGACGGCGAGGAGTTCACCAAGCTCTGCGCGCTCGCCGCCGGTGGCCCGCTGCCCTGATCGTGGGCACTACCGGGTAGCCTGTGTGTTCGGTCCGTCACTAGAGCAGTGGACGAGTCCAGGGGTACGGTGAAGATCCGCACGCTGGTGCGGGTCCGGCCGTACCCCTGCATGCTCCGACAAGCACAGAGGATGACATGAAGCTGTTCCTGCAAATCCTGTTGATCGCCTCCAGCGTCCTGCTGGTGGTGGCCGTGCTGCTGCACCGCGGCCGGGGCGGCGGCCTGTCGTCCCTGTTCGGCGGCGGGATGCAGTCGAGCCTCGCGGGGTCCAGCGTCGCCGAGAAGAACCTCGACCGGATCACGCTGCTGCTCGGGGCCATCTGGCTGATCAGCATCGTGGGTCTCGGCCTCCTGCTCAAGGTATGACCGGGTCCCCGGAAGGGGACTTGCGATCGGCGTGCCTATTGGGGGGCGCGCCGCCGATTCCAACGGGTGAGGATTCATGGTTGGCGGTAACGCGATTCGCGGCACCCGCGTGGGTGCCGGTCCTTCGGGCGAATCGGAGCGGGGTGAATCGGCGCCACGGCGCCGGGTGTCCTATTGGTGTGCGAACGGGCACGAAGCCCGCCCGTCGTTCGCGATGGACGCGGAGGTCCCCGAAGAATGGGATTGCCCGCGCTGCGGGCTTCCCGGCGGGCAGAACGAGCAGAATCCGCCCGCCGCGCCTCGGACCGAGCCGTACAAGACGCATCTGGCTTACGTGAAGGAACGCCGCAGCGACGCCGACGGTGAGGCCATCCTCGCCGAAGCGCTCGAGCGCCTCCGCCAACGCCGCGAATTGATCTGAGGCACGGTTTTTCTCCGGGACCACCGGCTTCCCGTCCGCGAGGGCGAGGGCCGGTGGTTTTTTAGTTCCCGGGGTTCTCAGGTGGTCTGGACCTGCGGGAGGGTGGTTCGGACCTCTGCGGGACGGGTGGCTTGGTTCGGCCGAGCGGTTCCTGTCCGGACGGCGGGGCTCAGGCGTCGTCCGGGTGGTTCAGACCTCTGCAGGGCGGGGCATTCTGGGGTCGTCCGGTGCCCGAGACAGGTGCAGGCCTTTGCGGGCGGGCTGCTCAGTCAGTTCCTGTTCGGACTGCGCTGCCAGCCAGCCTGGGCGGTCTCGGCCTGCGGAGGACACGTCCGGCGTTCTGAGCGATGACTTGGCACCGGGCAGTTCTTGACCGGTCCAGACCAATTCCCAGTCAGGTCCAGCCAGGTCCCGTAAGGTCCGCCCAGGGTCAGCGGTCCAGCGGATACCGCGCCCGCACCCGGAATCCGCCGTCCTCCGTTCCGGACGTTTCGAAGCTTCCGCCCAGCAGCCGGGCGCGTTCGGCGAGTCCGGTCAGGCCGTGGCCGCCCGACGGGAACGCTTCTCCGGCGCGACAAGCACGGGCGTTCTCGACCTCGATGTCCAGCGCGCCGCTCGCCGCGTGGATGCGGATCGTGGCCGTCGCGCCGGGGGCGTGTTTGTGGACGTTCGTCAGGCATTCCTGCACCGTCCGGTACGCCGCCGCCGAGACCTGGCTCGGCAGGGTGTCCGGCAGCTGCTCGACGGTCAGCTGCACCGGCACGTCGCACTCGCGGATCAGGTGGTCCAGTTCCCCGATCCCGGGCCGCGGGCCGTCGTCGCCAGAACCGGAGCGCAGCACGCTCACCAGCGAGCGCAATTCCTCCAGCGTCCGCGTCGAGAGCTGGCGGATGACCTGCGCCGTCTCCAGCGCCGGACCGTCCTTGGCCTGGGCCTGCAGTGCGCCGGCCTGCATGGCGATCAGCGTGATCTGGTGGGACACCACGTCGTGCATCTCGCGGGCCAGCCGCGCGCGTTCCTCGGCGCGGACAGCGTCGGCGTGGAAGCGGCGTTCGCGGTCGCGGCTCTTGGCCAGCTCGCGCAGTTTCGCCGAGATCTCCGCGCGCGCCCCGATCAGCAGGCCGATCGCGATCGGCATGCCGGCCACCAGAACGCCGTAGATCCCGTCGAGGACGTGTTCGCGCCAGCTCAGTTCCGCGAACTCCTGCAGCGGCCACCGCACGAACCGGCAGGTGAACACCAAACCCGCGCCGACCCAGGTCTGCCAGTGCAATTGCCGCCGCGTCGCGAGCATGCCCAGGTTGAGCATCGACGCCAGCTGCGCCCATCCGGCGAAGAATCCCGGCGCCGCGGCGAGCACCGCGAGGAACGGGAAGCGCCGCCGCACCACGACCGCGAGACACGCGGCGGCCGACAGGTACAGCGAATAGGGCTGTGCCTTCGGCGGCACGACGAGCCAGACGTCGAGCACCGCCAGCAGCACGACCACCGCTTCGACGGCGATTGTCGCGACGAGGGGTTTCCGGAACACGGCGAACGCGCCCGTCAGGCTGGCGCGCCTGGCTCGCCCGGCGGCTCTCGCTGCGGAGCTGCTCATCGAGATGCCAGGAATCGAGAGTCCCTCAGTGCTCATCGCGGCGACCCCATTCGTCTTGTGGACTTAGTGATGAGATGCTCCGGCCACCCGATCGGGACGCGCGGCGGTGAACAAATGTGCGGATGCTAACGGGAACGTGTGTGTTGCCAGTAAGTTTCACCCAGAGTGGTTCTAGTGGTGTTGTAATCTCCACGACTGCTCCAACAGGATGAACAAAGCGCGGTCGACATCACCATGTGTCGATCACATCACCTTATGTTCACCATACGGCGGTTCCCACATACTGGTGAGCCGCTTTTTGGCGGAGTGTCAGTTGCTCCATTTGCCGCCCAGGTCGGGGCAAGATCCGCGCCACGCGAACAGGGGAGAGATCACCCGTGCGGGTGGGCGGGAAGTGTCGCTGCGCAGTCGAAGGCCGCCGCGGCGTGGCGAGCACGACGCGGCGGCCTCCGAGTGATCAGCCGGCCGGGGCTTACGCGGGCGTCTCCGCGGTCGCGACGAGCACCGCGCGGCCGAGCACGTGGCCGAACATGGTGAACCCGAGGACGGCGGGCGTCGCGTCGGCGGGGACGCCGATCGACTCGACATCCAGGGCGTGCACGACGACGAAGTAGCGGTGTTCGCCGTGGCCGGCGGGCGGGGCCGCGCCGATGAAACGCGCGGCTCCGGCGTCGTTGCGGAGCTGGAAAGCGCCCTCGGGCAGGCCGGAGCCGGTGTCGTCGCCCGCGCCTTCCGGCAGGTCGGTGACGGCGGCCGGGAGGTCGGCGACGGCCCAGTGCCAGAAGCCGGAGCCGGTCGGCGCGTCGGCGTCGTAGACCGTGACGGCGTAGCTCTTCGTGCCTTCCGGCGCGCCGGTCCAGGACAGCTGCGGCGACGTGTCTTTGCCGCCGGGCACGCCGAAGATCCCGGAGAACTGCTCGGCGGACCAGGCCGCGCCGTCGGCGACGGTCGTGCTGGTGACGGTGAAGCTCGGCACCTCGGGAAGGCGCGCGAACGGGGAGTTGGCGGACATGGATTCCTCTCACGGGAAGCGGTACCTGATCGACGATAGCAATGATAATCGATGATTTGTCAGATCGTCTATCCTGGGGGCATGAAGCAGATGCTGTCCGAGCAGATCTACGACCAGGTCCGCGCCGCGATCATGCGCGGCGAGGTCGAGCCGGGGCAGGCACTGAAACCGCAGGAGCTCGCGGCGCGGTACGAGGTCAGCCTCGCCGTGGTGCGGGAGGCGCTGGTCCGGTTGGTCGGCGAGGGACTGGCAGAACGGCTGACGAACCGCGGCTTCGCGGTGCCGACGCTGGCCGACCGGCGGTGGCAGGAGATCGTCGAAGCGCGCCAGACGGTCGAGCCCGCGATGCTGCGGTTGTCGGTCGCGCGCGGAGACTTGGAGTGGGAGACGCGGGTGCGCGCGGCGGGACACCGGCTCGCCCGGACGCCGATGTATGTGCCGGACGAAGGCAGCTACTACTCCGCTGCTTGGGCGGAGGCGCACCGCTTGTTCCACCGCACGCTGCTCGACGGCTGCGGCAACGCGGTGCTGTTGGAGAATTTCGACCGGATGTGGATGGCGAGCGAACTGGCCCGGCGGTGGACGGTGCACCCGGCGTACCGGCTCCCGGTGGAAGCGGTGCTCGCCCAGCACGAGGAGCTGGAGCGGGCCGCGCTGAGCCGGGATCCGGAGGCGGCGGCCGGGTTGCTGATGGACCACCTCGGGGCGACGGCGACGCTGCTGAGCGGTGCGGAGACGGGGGAGTCGTGAGTGCGTATCGCGGTTAGAACCGGGAGATCGCCGCGCG
Organism: Amycolatopsis sp. NPDC003676; assembly: GCF_053587275.1. Taxonomy (NCBI): domain Bacteria; kingdom Bacillati; phylum Actinomycetota; class Actinomycetes; order Pseudonocardiales; family Pseudonocardiaceae; genus Amycolatopsis; species Amycolatopsis sp. NPDC003676. The sequence continues at coordinate 18 of NZ_JBSFNS010000162.1, read as the reverse complement.
GCTGTTGAACGACGACAT